>QNAD01000032.1 GCA_003641345.1 Candidatus Zixiibacteriota bacterium
CTAAGAAAAAAATTGTTTTAGTAGTTGGTGCACGGCCAAATTTCATGAAATCGGCACCACTCTTAAATGAACTTGAGAAGAACAACGATTTTTTTGAAAATATACTAATCCATACAGGACAACATTACGATTCTAATTTGTCTGATTTTTTCTTTGAAGATCTTAAAATGCAAAAATCAGACATATATCTTGGAATTGGGTCAGGAACTCATGCTGAACAGACTGGTAATATTATGATAGCTTTAGAAAAAGAGCTTATAAAAATACAACCGAATTTAGTAATCGTTTTCGGAGATATAAATTCCACTTTAGCGACTGCAATTGTTACATCGAAATTAGATTTGAAATTAGCACATATCGAAGCGGGACTTCGTTCATTTGACAATAGAATGCCTGAAGAAATAAACCGAATTGTTGCCGATCGATTAGCTGATTATTTGTTTGTTACAGAGAAAGTTGGGGTTGATAATTTAATAAATGAAGGAGTAGCAAAAGATAAAATTCATCTATGTGGTAATATTATGATAGATGCTTTGATGAATAATATTAAATTAGCCAAAAAATCAAATATACTTACTAAACTTTCATTAAACAGCAAAGAATTTGTTACTGTGACTTTGCATCGCCCTTCAAATGTTGACAATAAAGAAATTTTTGAAAAGTTGATCGGCATATTGCTTGAAGTTTCTAAAAAATATAAAATAATATTCCCGTGTCATCCGAGAACATATAAAAAATTAAAAGAATTTAGTATATTAGATAAAGTGAGTAGTGATAATTTTAGAATCATTGAACCGCTTGGATATCACGATTTTTTGAAACTGATGGAATCATCAAAATTCATTATTTCTGATAGTGGCGGTATTCAAGCTGATGCCACTTATTTGAAAATCCCTTGCCTAACATTAAGAAAAACTACCGAACAACCATCTACGATTGAACAGGGGACCAATACCTTGTGTGGTAATTCTAAAGAACTTATTAAAGAGAAAGTTGATGAAATCATTTCGGGGAAATATAAATCTGGTGAAATGCCAGATTTGTGGGATGGAAAAACCTCGGAACGAATAGTTAAAATACTCAGGGAGAAACTGTACTTTACTTAAGCCAATTTTATTTAATAGCCATAATTTAATTATGGCAAAAATTTTGATGGAGATGAAGTTGATAAATTATATTAAATTTATTATTGCTATTTCTACTAATTTCATTGCATTATAAAAATAATGATTGGCTATCTCAGAAGTAAGTTTGCTCAAGGAAGTTTTTCCAGAAATGTTTTGGATTTAATGAGCGGTTCGGTTGTGGCTCAAATAATTACTGCTGCTGCTGCTCCAGTTCTTACACGTATATATTTCCCTGATGAATTTGGTGTATTAGCGTTATATACATCAATTGTATCAATTGGTGCAGTTGTTCTTTGTTGGCGATATGACTTTGCAATAGTACTTCCTGAAGATGATATGGAAGCGGCTAATTTGTTAGCTTTATCTATAATTCTAACATTTTTCATGTCCGGAATTTCTGCTATAATAGTGTTATTTTTCAGGGAATCATTAGCTAATATACTAGATATGCCTTCTATCACTCCTTGGTTGTTATTCTTGCCAGCCAGTTTTTTATTTATGGGAATTTATCAAACATTAAATTCATGGCATTTGCGAAAAAAACATTTCAAAATAATTTCTGCTTCGAAAATTGGACAAGCCTCTGTTACAGTTAGCATACAAAGTGTTGTCGGTTTTATTAGAGAGTCTGGAATATCCGGATTAATTGGCGGATTTATATCTGGTTGGTTTGTTGCCGTTATAGTGCTCAACTGGAAAGGTTTTACTAATGATTTAAAGTTTATAATAAAATCAATAGACAAAAGAATCATGGTGAAAACTGCTCGTCGCTTCAAAAAATATCCGAAATATTCAACATGGGCAACATTTATAAATACACTTTCATTATCATTACCTGTATTATTTATCTCACGATATTTTGATGCAGATATACTTGGACAATATGCCCTCTCATTAAGAGTTCTTCTAATTCCATTAAATCTGATTGGTGTCTCAATTGGACAGGTGTATTTTCAAAGATTAGCAAAGGAAAAACAAGTTAGTAAAGACATATCCAGAACAGTAGAAAAAACATTTATAAAACTTCTTTATTTTGCAATACCGGGTTGTCTTATATTACTGTTATTTTCTCAAAACTTATTCGAAATTATTTTTGGCAATGAATGGAGTACCGCAGGTGTATTTACTCAAATTTTAGCACCAGCTATGGCTATTAGATTTATTACTTCACCTCTTACAACAACTTTTGGAGTTTCCAATCGCCAGGAGATTGCAGCTATTTGGCAAATTTCTCAATTAATATCTACTACTTCATTTTTGTTTGGGAGCCTTATTTTTAATGATCCTATAGCAACGATTTATGCGTTACAGATCAATGATGTTCTTCTTTATACAATTTACCTAAAAGTAGTATTTAAAATCAGCAATGCCAGTTTTCTGAACGCGTTTCAAAATATATTCAAAAAAAATACTGCTCATATTTAAATATAAATTTAAGAATTTTACACTGGTTAAAATAATTTATTGTTTGTGTAAGTATAAGTGTTTTTGGCTGGCTGTCGCTTTATCCTGTGATTATTCAACAAATTACAGCATGTGTGAATTCAATTGATCTCTTACCCGAAATATTAATGAATTATAACATTGTATTATATAATGTAATTTTAGTTGTTTCAAAAACATTAATTTATCTGTTGAATTTGGGTTGCTTTGCGAATTCATTTCTGAGCTTTTTATTAATATTGTATGAATTAAGGAGAAATAATAATCAGGAGATAACTCAAGCCGAAATTGGATTATTTGTCCGAACTCAAAATTTCAAGGAATTTTTTGTATTGAAACTGACGACTGTATTTGTTAATATTAAAACCCTTATAAAATTGGGTAGTATCAATTTCTTTTTTTAGAATTGGACGCAATTTATCACACATATTCTGATGGTTAGTAATATCCATAATAATGCCAAGATTATTCTCTTCTGTCAATTTAGCCGCTTCCATATTATTGGGACCAATCACGATTATCGGTTTTCTGACAGCTAAATATTCAAAGAATTTACCTGTAATTACTTCATCAGCCCCATCAATTTTAGAATGAAATATGAGTAGGTAATCCATTCTGTGCATAATTCTAAGAGCGTCAGTGTGTCCAATTCCCTCGTTAAATTCTACTCGCTCTTCAAGTTCTTTATATATAAATTGTTTTATGTTCGCAGGGATAGAGCCATAGAAGTATAATTTAACTTTAAGATCTTTTTTGTTTTCATTTAATACTTCTTTTAGAGCTTTCACAAAATTGCTTGGGTCTCTCCATTCAGAACCGATGCCACCAAAATAACCCATGCATATTGTATTATTATCCTTATCAAAAGTACTTGGGTTTACGTTAACTTTTCTAATAATCATAGAATCATCAAAGCCGTTCATTATCAAATGGGCTTTGTTCTTTATGAAATCACCGTATTTTTTAGCTATCTTATCAAGCATTGGTTGCGATACATAGGTAAAATAATCTGCAGACTTAAGCACATTTTTTTCAAGTGATTCGTTGAATTTTTGGAATGGTTTAAGCTTTTTTTTAAAAATTCCAGTTGTATTCCAACTGTCCCGATAATCGACAATTAATTTTATCTGACCATTGAAACGTTTTTTTAACTCGGGTCCAATTAGTTGCATGCTATGCGAAGGGCTGGAAATAATAACATCTCGAATATTATTGATTTCAATTAACTTAATAGCCTTCCTGAGATATTTATTAATAAAATAGCGGTTAATATCGGGAACTGAAATTTCATGAATAATATTTTTTGCCCAACTAAATAATAAGGACTGTATGCTTTTTTCTGATTTTATATTTGAAAGTTTATCCTTTGATAATTGAGATTGATTCCATGATCTACATGCTCGATTGGTTAATTCGTCATAGATATATGTACAACTAAACTTTTCAAGAACTCTTTCGTAACCAAAATAATCTACAATCTCATCGCCTCTGGCGGATAAAACAAAAACCTGATATTCATTTTCATTCAAAAATTCAGATAGTTTCAATATTCGCATTATACCACCGGGAGAATTGTAGTATGGAAGGAAATCACGGCATATTATTAAAATATTTTTATTCAATTTATCAACACCCGAATAACTGTTACACAAATTTACAAATGAGCTATTTATCTTAATCTATCAACTAGTTGTGTGAGAATAACTCCAAATTCATTTGAAGGCAAGCTAAAGATATGAAATGACATTTCCAGATATGTGAATTCTCTTTATAGATATTACTACTATCTATATCTGTTTAATAAATTCGCTTACATCATGTTGACGCTGATGTTTGCCACCGCTTCAGAATAAAGTTCACAACATCATGCATATTGGTGATCCATATATCTGTGTCTTCAGCAAGGTATTTAAGTAATTCAGGATATGCTTCCCCATAAGTTTTAAATTCACTGCTTGTTGGCAAAGAGGTTCTTACATGCCAATTGATAGCTCCCAAACCTTTGTATTTTTTTAAAATTTCAATTTCTCTTTTAATTAAATCTAAACCTTCATCTACAGTAGTTACAGGATTTAGAAAAATATTGCCATCCATTATGAACGCAGGAACCTGAATAGTTTTAATAAGTTTTTGGTTAATTCGTGACCATGGGTAGTACGGCATAGCAACATTACGGCGAAATCCCATCATATCCATAAATGCAAGTGATGAATCATACTTGAAACCTGCTTTCTCGTGGTATTCCAGAGTTCTTTCAATATTATCTCCTAAATGCCAGTAATGATGTCGTTGACCAATAATTTTAACACCTGATAAATGTTCCAATTTCTCTTTTTCCCATAAAAAATGATCAGCGCTTTTATAAGCGTTATAACTGGAATGAAGACCTATTTCAAAGCCGTGTTTTTTTATCTGTTCAAAAACATTATTAAATTTTTTCTTTTTAATGTTATATGTTACGTCAGTGTTATATTGTGCTATTGAATCAGAAACATTACGTGATGCAAAAAAGAAAGTTGATTTCATTCCTAATTCTTTTTCCAAATTTATAATTTGTTCAAAATTCCAGTAGTTCTGTTGTAGAAACGGAAATTTGAAGAGATATTTCCCATAACCAAGCACAGTTTTAATTGATTTAAAGTAATTTTTCTTTTTTAGGTGTTCTGTAACAGTTTTATGTCTGACATATAAATCATTTTTGAAACACCGCCTATCAGGAACATCAACATCATGAGTAAGAGCAATAGCACATTTTTTTCCAACAGGCCACATTTGGATTCCAATATTGCCGGTTCTAACCTCTATAAGTTTTGAAAGAAATAAGATATAAGCATTAACAATCGGAATGCTAAATATATCATGTTGAAATTGATAACTATCAACTGCCATTAGCCTGGAATGTTGGTCATCACTTATGATATTATCATTTGCATAATCAATTAATAAATAACGGATAGCATTTATTATATCAAATGGAACAACTTCAGAGTTATAATTGTTAAATCCACCGACGAGTAAATCTTGCCAAATCACATCATCTTTTTGCAGATTATCAATAGATTTATTGATGTCTGGAATTCTAATTTTGTAATTTAACTTTTCTGGATTGTTACCATAATAGATATCTACTGATGTATAATTATTATTGGAGAATTTCTTAGCTTTGAGACCTATCGTTCGAAAAATAAAATCAAACACGTATTCTGTTTCCGGCGAACTATCTTCCGAGTAATAAGTCATTATCATATAACACCTTTAGCGTTTTATGCAATACTCATATGTATTGACTATATATTTTCATTATGATTTTAAATTAAATTGTAGTGCCTTCAGTCCATAATCCATTGATATACCAATTGTTTATGTCATATAAGTAATCTTCATCCTCAAATGAGATATTTCTAATGATGAATGGCATAAAACCACTGCTTGTAAAGCCACTCTTTTTTAATAATTTGAATGTTTTGTTTATCAGATCATTTTTGACATTGCCAACAAAAGAAATGTAAGCAATTTTTTCTTTACACAAATCAGTCATTATTTTTTCAAGCAAAAAAATACCAGCCTCCGTATCTTCAAACGTAAAATCAGATAGGTAGGCTGTTATACGATCCTGACTATTAAAATAGCAATAGGCTTTTAACCGTTCACCCTGGTAAAGAAAATATGTTTTATATTCAATAAATGGATTATTATGTATTCGCCAACGCATAAATATTTCATCTTGATAGAGATGTATCAAATTTGGATATTGATCTCTTAAATGTTTATAAAAAATATCCATATCTTTTATATCTATTAATTTTTGCTTAACGGAATAATTGTCCGATTTAGATTTGATATTCCTTCTTTTAAATGATGAAGTTATATGCTGGTAGGAAACTAGCATTGATTTGACAATCTTCTTAAAAATGTTTCGTTTAGAATAGAAAATATCCCTCTGAGCTGCACCAAAATTCAAGGAAGTTGTTAGCTTATACATAGCGTCAACATATACATGAAAACCAAGCTTTTTTTCCATGACTTTAACTGCTGTAGTTAAGCCAAACACAAAACGCATTCCTTTTTTCTCACATTTATCCATTGCATATTCATACAGGTCATGAAATATTGTTTTTCCACGGTAATCAGTATCCAACAAACTATTTTCACTTTTTGAACAGAGAAGATTTTTGCCTTTTAAAACTGTAATAATTGGAAGCATTCCTTGGGTCGAAATAATCCTGTTTTCATCCAGAGCTACTGTAAATACATAATTATCTGGGTACTCGCTTTTATATTCCCATAACCATTGTTCTGATGTTCGTTTGTCATTATATAACCTATTGTGAAAGGATATAACTTCTTCGATATCAGAAGTTTTGACTTCTCTGTATTCTATATTAACATTCATGATAACTCTCTTTATACTGTAAAATAATTGTTTCCAGTTTCTTTTCTTAAAAAATGTAATCTACTAATAACATACCGACTGTATTTACGATTTTTATAAATAAAGGCCTCCGTTAAGATGTACCGTTTGTCCTGCCATATATGGAGTATTGATAAGAAATTCGATTGTATTAGCCAATTCTTCAGCGGTTCCAAATCTCTTTAAGGGGATTTGTTTTTTCATGATTTCTTGAATATCATCAGGCACCTGGGAAATCATGCCTTTGTCCGTATAGCCCAGAGCAATACAAAATGGGAGAATGTTATCCTTGGCACCTTCGGCAAGCAATCCCTTTGCGGCTGTTTCTAAAGCTACTTTTGACATTGCATATCCTATTGTGCCAAACACGCTAAGATGTGCTACAACAGAGCTAATAAATATAAATCGTCCATATTGTGCTTCTTTCATTTTTGGCCAGAGAGAGTGAATCAATTTCAAGCCACCGATAGTATTTAACTCATATTGTTTTTTAATATCCTCCATATTAATTTTCTTGAAAGCACTGCTTATAGAGACACCTGCTAAATGAATAATGTTAACATTATCAGAGACTTTATTAAGTAATTCGTCTGGAATTTCATCTTTAGCTAAATCACATTGAATTAAATCAACTCCGTTCACCGTAGGTTTTTTTTTGTTATATAGTCCAATAATATTATTATTTCCTCTTTGTCTCAGCTCACTAATTAGGCCATTTCCCAAACCACCAGATGCTCCTGTAATAATTACTTGTCCTTTAATCATATTATAAATCCTTTCATATTATAAGTAATGTACTGTAATTATTTATTTTCAATATATCTTAACCTCCAAAATACTTTACCAGCCATCATACCAATTATTGAAATCCAACAAATTCTCCTCAAGTTTATCGGGAGTAGTATAAATTGTAATACCCCTTTTGGCTAATTGTTTAAGCTCATTTATCAATGGTCGTGATTCCATAATATATGAATTTGCGTTGCCATATTCAAAACATTTCATTATACCTCTTTTAATCAAAAATGCAGTTAAGTTTTCGCAAATCCACTGTCCTGCTGAAGTTTCTATTCTGGTACTTGCTACTTCAGGATCACATCGATAAATATTACGTTCGATAATATTTCCAGTCATATCAATATATTTTAAAGGAAACATAGGGGCATGAACTTCAAGAGGGAATTCTTCCCATGTATCTTCTAAGTAATGAGCAATCCCAATACCCTGGGCCAAAGGGATACCGATTCCTATTAATTTTACATTCATTTTAAGAAGTTTGCCTATTGGAGAACTTTCATGGCATATATATGGATTTATAGCATGATCCGAGATTATTTCGTTAGCTTTATTGCCCCATACGCAAATAGATGAAAAGGGATGTGAACTTCTGACAACACCAGGCATGGTTCTAAAAATTTCCGAAATTATACCGGTTCCAGAACGGGATTTTCTCAGATCAATAGGTTCATCTTTATTCATACACTTAATAGCTTCATCAACTGAGGTATAAACGGGCATAGCGACTACGCCATCATAAGAAATGGTTTCGAGAATACTTTTTATCACTGTCTCAGCTCCACCTTTTATATTGCCGATACGAGAGAGTGACGAATGAATCATTACAACATCCCCATGTCTAATACCTCCCTTGATCAAATCTGGTATTAATTGTTCTAAATTTAGAGGCTCCATCTGGGATCTTTTAGCCGTATGCATCATTGAGCGAATTTTATTGCTTGCAAAACTCAGTTTTGGATGAAATGAAGTCGGAATCAACTCTTTTACAATAGACTTAAATGATGCCATCGCTGATTATTTGCCTTTTTGACTATAAGAGGATTTAGTAGATTTTAAATTCAAAATAGTCGCAGCTTCCTGAAAAGTTATTGCTCTGAATTTCGAATTATATATTTTTTCAAGTTTCTTATGGTAGCTTTCCAATGCTACTAAGCTAATTTTATCGGTACTCTTGGAATGACAGCTAAACGAAAAAAATATGTCATGATTTTCAAAGTCGAATTGGTCAACATATAACCGAGTCAGGTTAACCATCCGATCAACATCGTAACCAAGCTCCAGCATATCCCATCCATGCTGTATGGAGTTTGCTATTTTACAGATTCGATCTATATATCTGGCCTTTTGGGGTTTTGTATTGTTTGTGGACTGAATAGGATAACCTGCAAGTTCATAACTGGTAGGCCTATGTCCTAACAAACGCTGTAAAAGTTTATTGAATATCCTTTTTGTCAAAATAGCTCGAGCTTTCCTGCTTGCAATTATTGGTATTTCAAAAATACCTTCCGATGAAACTTTCTCTAAATCATATTTAGGTGAAATGTAATAATTCCCTTTTTGAGGAAGATGTGTAAAATCGATACGGTTGACGTTGCTATTCATCAACATGCCAGGTACTATACTGGAATCAATTAAATATCCTGTGTCTATCAGTGCCTTAAATATTTTTTTTGTACGCGGTTGAATTCCGTATCCACCGGCACGATATGCCAAACAACGGTAAGAGGAATTTACATCAGTAAACAACTTCTCCAGATATTCTTTTGCTCGACTAAAAACATCGTAGATGAAATCGTTAAATTTATCGTTATCATCAAGCATCCAATTACCAAGCAAAAATTTCTGTAAATCATAATTATAATGGCAACTCCCGTTTTCTTTTTTTTCAATATTTGTTTCAAACCAGTGGGGATGAATATGGGCTTGAACATCATGTCCGTCTTTAATAGCGTTTCGAAGTTGATTCTCGACAATGTCAGGGAAATCTGAATAACCTAATTTACGATATCGCCATAAACATGCAACATCACAGAATAGAGTCATTGGAATGCCAACATTATTACAAGCTGATAAGACCTTTTCTGTTGTATCAATCAGAATCTCTGTTTCAGAGAGATAATTCCCTCCCAAAAAAACTTCATAATCATTTGAATACAAGATATATAACATACTTAGTAATATTAAATTAATATTTATTAGAAAACAAATTAAATTTTTACAAGAACCAGTGAATGAAGGTTGCATAAAATAAAAAACAATCGTAAATTCTCATTCAAAGTAGGCAAAGTGGAACAGAGAAGATAAAAAAGTGAATTTTGAATATATTTTTTATAAGGAAATATTACAAAAAGAGGTTGGTTTCACTTTAAGCCCAATTATTGAGGATAATGAATGTCCGAATCAAATATCTCAATAATTATACTGAATTACAATGGATGGAAAGACACAATTGAATGTCTTGAATCTGTTCTTAAGATTAAATACCCTACATATTCTATAATTTTAGTAGATAACAACTCTACAGATAATTCTGTTGAAAAAATACATAAGTGGGCATCTGGTAAACTAAATGCTCATGTGTCAAACAATGAAACAATCAAGAAATGCGTTTTACCTTATATTGATAAGCCAATTAAGATAAATTGTTTAGACTACTTGTCTAATACTGAAGAATTTGTTTATAATCAAAAAATACAAAAAATCAATAATTCACAAATTGTACTAATTCATTCAGATAAAAATCTTGGATATGCCGGAGGTAATAATATTGCTCTGAAGTATTCGTTGAAATATAAATCAGCAGACTATTTTTGGATTTTAAATAACGATGTAGTAGTTGACCCCGATGCTTTATCTGCATTAAAGAAAAAATTACATAATTCAACTCATGATGGTATGTGCGGTTCAACTCTTCTATTTTACCATAATCCAAAA
>QNAD01000033.1 GCA_003641345.1 Candidatus Zixiibacteriota bacterium
AAATATGATGAGATTTACGGTCCCGAAGCAGTATTTAAGGCAATTGGGTGGAAAAAAGGTGTTTGGAGCATTGAACCGATTGAAGCCAAAGATATACCTGCCAAGAATATTGAACTGCCAAATGAAACAATCTTATTAGAAGGTTGTCGCCTCTTTGATGAGCAAAATAAACAATTCTAAAATACAGCTCCGGCTGTGAAACCTCGAAGAGATGCAATCTGGTTTTTTATTCCTAATTGATCAACATAATTTATATCTATCAAAGAATTATCATCATTAACAACATTATTGTTTTCATCAGATTCCAGCGCATATCCCAGATGAACTGCGGCAAGGGTATTCAATGTTGGATGAGGGCATTCTGTGGGACAATCATGAAGGGCTACCGATTCAACTATCGAATCCGGCAATCCCCACAGTGATAATAAATATGCTCCCAGTGTGGAAGCATTAGTACCAATAACTTCTTCTATGGCATCATTTGATTTTATCGATTTTTCTTTGGCTAATACAATAGATTTTTTGAGCTCATCCCGAAATTCCGCAAGCATTAGAAGGTCACCAACATTGTGAAGAAGACCAGCCAACAAGGCATTATCGGTTACCTTTTTATTTAACCCAAATGTATGAGCAATTAATCTGGCTTTGGCACCAGTGTTGACGCTCCGATTGTAGATGCTTTCAATTGAAATATTCCCAATTTGCGGGGAATTGAATTGACCAAATAAACCTGTTGAAAAAACAATTGATTTTACTGTATCCAAGCCAAGATAACTTATAACTTGTTGCAAATTTTCAAGTCTTATCTTTAAGCCAAAAAATGCTGAGTTAACCAGTTGCAATAATTTTGTGGTTATCGCAATATCTTTATTTATGATTTGTGAAATATTTAAAATTGATGGTTCATCCGATTGTAGTTCACTGATAATCTGATTGTAAATTTTGGGTGGACTGGGCAATGACTTGATTGAATTAAGTCTATCTTTAACGACTTTGTTATGTAATTTTGATTTTAATTTTAAAGAATTATTTAAAGATTTATAAATATAATTAGATTCAACAGGGTCAATAAAATACTGATGTACCAAACCGACTGTTTGAATTATTAAATCATGTTGATTCTCATTTAAAATAAAAAATCTGATAATATCCGGATAATTATTGTAAATACTCTTTGTTAATTGCAAACCATTCTCGTCCGGTAGGTCCGAATTGATAATTACAGCATCAAATTTTTGCTGTTTTAATAATTGTTTTGCATCGGAACTTAAAAGAGTCTGTGAAATTGAAAAATCAAATATATTGTCTGACTCAATTTGGTATTTATCATTTTTATTTTCCCCTACTCTTAATATTTTTAATTTTTCCACAATGTCCTCAATTTTAAAAATCTTAATATTTTATTGTTTTTTACTTGTATAATTTGCAAGTATTTGAATGACAATAATTGACATGTCGGCAATTTTACATTTATGTTTAATTACATTGTAAGACAAGAGGTTACGGAAGAATATTTCAGCTTTTTAATTCTTAAAGAACTGATAACATTTAAAAGAACCAGATATTTATATAATTTTGTGAAACTACTGATAGTGCCAAAGTTCTCAATAAATCATTTTAAGAAGTTTCCGATGTTTTAATTGTTAATATTATGATGCCGTTTTTTGATGGATTACAATCAGTAAGAAACTTTTAGAACAGAACTTTAAAACCGAAATTATTTTTTGGCATCATCTTATCTTCATCTGAATCTTTTCACGGCATGATTTATTCTTTTGGGAAGCATGAAATAAAGCATAATTTGCGTTGTTCATTTTTTGAACAGGAATTTGGCAACAACCATTAATAAAATACGTCATTATTAAATATCGCCTATACAACATGTTTTGTTATGCTAAAATCTTCCGATATATATTTTAATGTATAGTGTCATTGAAATTATAAGATTTAAGGATTGAGAAGTAAGATAATTTTATATAATCACCAAGAGGAGGTAGAGCTATGAGGAGGTTCTCAATAGTTACATTTCTAACACTTTTTTTCATTTCGGCAATTTCTTTCACAGTTTTTGCCGGAGTTGAAGAAGTAACTCCAGAAAATCAAGTATCTGATTTTTCTGAAAATAATTTAAAAAATCTGATTTTAAATCAAAGTAGCTCTAATAAGCTTTCACAAAAATCTCAAACACTTACTCTCCCTGCAACATTAGACAAAAACACTAATATTTCCGGTACTGAGGACCAAGTTTTTACTCCTCTTGATATATTGACTTCTACTTTACAAGGAGGAGATAATATTGGTTCAGCAGTAGCAATCGGAACTATGCCTTATTCAACTACAGGGACTACGGTTGGTTATACCGATGATTATCAAATTACATGCGAACTTACTACTCTATCTGGACCTGATGTTGTTTATTCTTATAGCCCTGCTATTGATGAAAATGTGGATATAAGTTTATGTGCTTCTCTTGATGCTGTAAACGTTTGGGTTTATGAAAACGATGTTTCAACGATGGTTGCCTGTAATCGTTTTGCCACAGCTTGCGGGTCTCCGCGAGCCGAACTCCTTGATGTCCCGATGTACACCGGTAATATATATTACATAGTAGTATGTGCTGATTATCAACTTTCTTCCTCAGGCGGAAGCTACCAAATTGATTGTTCCGCTTCGGAAATGCCGGTTTTACATGATTCTTCATTAGTGCATCCGATAATTTCAGTTGGCAGTGATGGTTACGCTATGATTGCTTATGAAGAGAATATTTTTGATACTACCCAGCTCTGGTTTGGTTCAGACGATGATTTGGTAACATTACCTGCCGGTGCATCATGGCAGGGAAATAACAAATACCCTTCATGTGCCTACTGGGGCGATACAGTTTTCTATGGTACTTATACTGACGAAGGAACTGCAGATATTCATCTTATTGAGTTTGCCCACCCGACAAATAACGCGTTATGGAGTAATAGTTACTGGGATTTTTCTTCTTATGGATGGCATGATATAAAAATGGCTAATATAGCAACTAATAATTCACAACCGTTTGCTGAACAACCAGGTTATCGTTTTGGATTAGTTTCTATTATACACAGTACAACATATACGGCTATTCCAATAGTTGACGGACCATTTATTCTTTATGAAATCGATGGACCTGATGTTGGAAGTGCAAATATTAGTTGGTATGATGAACTATATGGTTGCCAAGGTACTTCCAACATAATTGACCCAATTACTCTTTATCATTATGCCGTTTATGATCCATACAGTACCGCCGATGCTCAGCGTCAGTTATTTATCCGAATGGATAATTTCGATGATATGGATGATGAAATAAATTCCGGTGGCTGGACTTATGGTTTAGATCCCGGTGAACATATTCAATATCCGGAAGTTGCTTCCAATGATGGTAATATCGTTGTGATCTCCGAATATTATTCTGATACAGCTCCTACTGATAGAGATATTATCTGTTGGACGGCAAGTTTGGGTGATGCCGGAAACTTAATAAGTTCGGTTGTTGTTGCTACAACTGATGACGAGAGATTTCCGAGAGTTAAGCATGTTTCCGGAAGTATGTTTGTTTGTACTTATATAACGAATAACATTTTATATATGACTGTTTCCGAAGACAACGGTGCCAACTGGGGTACTCCGGTATCAGTAAGTGATGCTGACGAAGTAGTTTCTGAATATCATGCTTCGGATATCTCTGAAAAAGGTGCAAAAATTATCTGGGAATATCGTGTTGCCGGTGATCCGGACACGTCAATTTATCTCCATTTTGCATCAACAGATTTAATTGCTGACACTGATAGTGACGGTATTGCCGATGATATTGACAACTGTATTGATATTGCCAACCCATTACAGGAAGATGCTGACGCTGACGGTATCGGCGATGTCTGTGATGACTGTACTGATATTGACGGCGACGGCTATGGTGACCCCGGTTATGCCGCTAACACTTGTACTGAAGATAATTGCCCTTCGATTTTTAATGATGCTCAACTTGATGCTGACGCCGATGGAATCGGTGATGATTGTGATGATTGCACCGATACTGACAGCGATGGTTACGGTAATCCCAGCTATGTTGCTAATACCTGTACGATAGATAATTGCCCAACAACAAATAATCCGGGACAAGAAGATACTGACAGCGATGGTATCGGTGATGCCTGTTGCTGTATAGATATAAGAGGCGATGTTAACGGTGATGATGCTATAGGTATCGCCGACGTCACCTTCCTTGTTGATTATATATTCAATTCAGGTCCGGTACCACCTTGCCCGGCTGAAGCTGATGTTGATGCTTCTAATGGAGGTGTGCCAGTTGGCATTTCTGATTTAACTTCACTTGTTGACTATATGTTTAACGGTGGAGCACTTCCCCAAACATGCCCATAATCACATAACGGGAAAGAACTAATAAAAAAAGAGGAGCTTGCCAAAGGTAGGTTCCTCTTTTTTGTAATTACTGAGCTCAAATCACCCTAAAAAATTCACAATTAACAGTATAAACGATTTTATCAAGCCTGTTGATTTTTCGATTTTTCTTATGTATATATTTCATATTAAAATTATTGATTCTAAAACTAAGGAATGTATATATGAAAAAAATACTCGTTACCGGTTCGGTCGGACAAATCGGCTCTGAACTTACCACCGCCCTTCGTAAAAAATATGGTGAATCAAATGTTATTGCGTCAGATATCCGCATGCCAACCGATACTAATTTACGTGATGGCGGCCCGTTTGAATTTCTTGATTGCCTTGATCCTAATCATATTACACGTGTTATGCAGATACATAAAGTCGATACTATTTTCCATCTCGCGGCAATATTATCAGCCATAGGTGAATCAAAACCAAATCAAGCATGGCAAATAAATGTTAACGGATTGTACAACATTATCGAAGCCGCCCGACAGTATCAGTGTGCTTTGTTTTTCCCAAGTTCTATTGGTGCTTTTGGTCCTTCGACCCCGCCAGATAAAACTCCACAGGTAACTATCCAAAGACCGGAGACAATGTATGGGGTAACCAAAGTTGCAGGAGAATTGATTTGTGATTACTATCATAAACGATTTGGATTAGACACGCGCGGTGTTAGATTCCCGGGATTGATTTCTTATGAAACCGAACCGGGTGGCGGTACAACCGACTATGCAGTTGATATTTATATTAAAGCTCTTAAGTATAAAAAATATAAATGCTACCTTGATGAAAATACTTATCTCGATATGATGTATATGCCAGATGCTATAAGAGCTATGATAGAACTGATGGAAGCTGACCCAAATAAACTGAATGATCGTAATGCATTTAATATAGCCGCTATGAATTTTACTCCGGCACAGATTGCCATAGAAATTAAAAAACATATTCCAAATTTTGAGATAGAATATAAAGTTGATCCAGTCAGACAGGCAATTGCCGACTCATGGCCTAACTCTCTTGATGATACCGCGGCTCGCGAACAATGGGGCTGGAAACCTGAATATGACATACACAGTATGACTAATGAAATGCTGAAAAACCTCAAAAAGCGGGTCTCTTTACCACAAGAGCAAAAATCAAGATAAGATGAACTTTTTTATATATAAAAGAGGAGCCATCAAAGGTGGCTCCTCTTTTACTGAACTTTATATATCACAATAAAATTAAGATAATCAATAATCAATAAGCAATCATTAATCTCCGTACATTTCGATAATTTCTTTTTTGCTCTTACCAAGGATATCGTATTTTTTACCGGCTTTAACAAAAGCTTCAAGAGCCTTTTCAAGATGATGAATATCATGAGCGGCGGATAATTGAGTTCTGATTCTTGCCTGTCCCTTCGGTACCACAGGGAAGAAGAAACCGACTGCATAAATCCCGTTATTATAAAGGTCTTTGGCAATATCCTGTGACAACTTGGCGTTAAAAAGCATCACCGGAACAATCGGTGTTTCTCCATCTTTAATTATAAACCCAGCCTCAATTAAAGATTTTCTCCAGAAATTAGTATTCTCTTCCAGTTTGTCACGACGTTCTGTAGTTTTACTGATAATATCCAATACTTTAATAGCACCAGAAACTACTACCGGCGGGATAGTATTTGAAAAAAGATAGGGGCGTGCTTTTTGACGACACAACTCAACAATTTCTTTTCGTCCTGAAACACAACCTCCAGAAGCTCCACCCAGAGCCTTTCCGAGAGTTGTTGTTATAATATCAATCTTACCAACTACATCACAGAATTCCTGAGTACCTCTTCCTGTTTTACCAATGAATCCAGAGGCATGCGAATCATCCAGAAAGACCATTGCACCATATTTCTCAGCCAATTCAACAATCTTGTCTAACTTTGCTAAGTCACCATCCATTGAAAAAGAACCATCTGTAATAATCACTTTCAGTCTGTAACCTTGATGTAATTTCAATTTTTCTTCAAGATGTGTCATATTTGAATGCTTGTAAGTATCTCTCTGCGCTTTACACAGTCTCATACCATCAACTATGGAGGCATGAACCAACCGGTCAGCTATCATGATGTCTTCTTCAGAAAGTATCGCCTCAAAAACGCCGGCATTAGCATCCATACAAGACGGAAAAAGAATTGTATCTTCTGTTCCCAGAAACTTAGTAAGTTTTTTTTCTAACTCCTTATGGATATCCTGTGTTCCGCAAATAAACCGAACTGACGATAGTCCATAGCCGCGATGGTCAAGACCCTTATGTGCCGACTCTATAACATCAGGATGAGACGAAAGTCCCAAATAATTATTGGCACACATATTGATTACATTCTTTTTTCCCGAACCTGCCGGAAATTCGACCTCAACCTCAGAGCTTTGAGGAGTGCAAATAATCCGTTCTTCTTTAAAAATACCACTGTCTCGAATGTCATCGAGTTCATTTTTTAGTATATTTCTTATATTATCCTGAAACGCCATAATTCACCTATTGAATATTAAATTCTTTTAAAAGTTTATATATATTATTAACCGAGTCAAACGCATCTGGAGTAGCTTTGGAATCGGGAAGTTGAATTTTATATGATGTCTCCAGAAATACTTTCAGGGAAACCATCGAAAATGAATCGACAATACCGCCGGAAATCAGAGGTGTATCAAAATCAATTTCATCTTCATCCTCATCTTCCAGATACTCATTTTTTATATATTCCAGAATAGCATTTTTAATATCAGACATGTTTTTCTCCTTATTTTAATTATAAATCATTTTCCAAAGTTGATATATCACCAATATCTTCACCAGTTTCTCTTGCTTTTAATACTCTCCTCATAATTTTTCCGCTTCGAGTCTTAGGTAGAGAATCAATAAACTCAATTTCCTGAGGCATAGCAAGAGGTGATAATTTTTTTCGAATAAAGTTCATTATATCAAGATTTAACATATCAGATGATTCAAAACCATCTTTTAGAGAAATAAAAGCTTTAACTACCTCCATATTAACTGGATCAGGTTTTCCAATAACACCTGATTCGGCAACAGCTTCATGCTCAAGAAGAGCCGACTCAATTTCAAATGGTCCAACCAAATGACCGCCGGTATTGATAACATCGTCATCTCTGCCAACAAACCAGTAATAACCCTCTTCGTCAATGCTTGCTCTGTCTCCGCATATATACCACCCATTCACAAACTTACTATTATATACTTTTTTATTATTCCAATAAGTTCTGAACATTGCCGGCCAACCCGGTTTAATTGCTATCAAACCAACGACTCCGGTATCAATTGGTTCATGGGTCTTTGAATCAACAACTGTTGCAGTAATTCCCGGAAAAGGTTTACCCATCGAACCAGGTTTAACATGCATACCGGGATAGTTGGAAATCATAATACTACCGGTTTCAGTTTGCCAGAAAGTATCATGAAATGGAAGACCAAAAACCTTTTCTGACCATATCACAGCCTCGGCATTAAGAGGTTCACCAACCGAGCAAAGGTGTCTCAGTGATGAAAGGTCATAATCTTTTATGATCTGATCACCCTCTTTCATCAAAGCACGAATGGCAGTAGGTGCCGAATACCAAACTGATATTTTTTGTTCCTGAATAAATTCATACCAATTTTGAGCCTTAAATCCGGCATCAAGAACACATTGAGTAACACCATTTGCCCATGCACCAATAATACCGTAAGATGTTCCTGTTACCCAACCGGGATCAGCAGTACACCAATAAATGTCATCATCTTTTAGATCCAGAACATATTTCGCCGATATGTATTGAGAAATTAGAGAATAATGAACATGCTGTGCACCCTTTGGTTGACCAGTAGTTCCAGATGTATAGTGCAATACTGATGGGGTCTCAGCCTTTGATGGAAAAATATCAAAATTTTCAATCGGTTCTACCTTTTCCATAAAGAAAGCCGTTTCCCTATCCCTCAGTGGTTTTCTCCCATCATGGTCAATAACAATAATATGCTTAAGTGAAGGAAGGTCATTTACAATTTTTCTGACTTTTGATAAATGCTTTTTCTGTGTAATAATAGCGGCAGTTTCAGCATCTCCCAAACGAGTAATGAGTGATTCCGGTCCAAAAGCCGAAAATAATGGTTGGGCAACTCCACCCATTTTTAATATGCCAAGAAAATCAAAATACAATTCGGGAACTTTATCCATGAATAGGCAAATTCGGTCACCATTTTGTAAGCCAAGTTCCACTAAATAATGAGCAATTGTGTTAGTTAATACTCTCATTTGATCGAAAGAATATTTTTTAACTTCTCCGCTATGTCCTTTCCAGATAAGAGCCGGTTTATCTTTATTCCCCATTCGGCATATTCTATCAGTGCAGTATTCACCAATGTTAATAATATCTCCGGATTTGTAATCCAATTCTTTCTCAGCAACTTCCCACGTAAAATCATTTAACTTACTCTCATAACTACCAATATTTGCCATTATAGCTTATCCTTTATATTTGATATTAACTTCATATTGAATCAAATTCCAATCATTGTAATCATATATTATTTTAAAAATAAATTGATTTACTGAGACATTGTTAAGATTATTTTTGATGTTGGCACATCAAGTGACACAGCCATCTCCATTGCTTTAATAATATCTTTGAACGGCATAGTGTGACTGATAACCGGACTTGGATCGACCAGTTTATAATCAAGAATATTTTTCATTTGATACCATGTTTCAAACATCTTCCGTCCATTATAATTATCCTTTTCCACAACTTATTTGCTAAAATCGCCAAAAACATCCAATCAGAGTCAAATAAGATACTTACTCAGATTAGAAATGTCAAAACTTTTTCCCACAAATAAGGTTTCAAGTAAATACATTGACTATTATGAATATAATATAGATTATACCTTATATAAATTGGCTGTTTGAATACAATCTATTCAAAATCAGAAGCTTCACTAAGTAAAGGAATGTAAAATGCCATTAAATAATTTCACTGCTGATTTAAAAAAGCAACTTGATGAGCTTTATAGAACCGGAACCGCCAAAGGAGCGGAACAAGTTGTTATCAAAATTCAAAAAGCATCTGGAAATAAAGGACCAAGGTTTTTCTTGAAAGGTTTTGGTGATAAAGAATTCATCAGGATGAATTCAAATTCTTACCTTGGGATGGGTCTCCGTGAAGATATGCTAAAAGCAGAAGAAAATGGAGCTATATCATATGGTGTTGGACCGGGTGCAGTAAGATTTATTAGCGGAACGTACCAACCGCATATTGATCTCGAAAAAAAATTAGCACAGTTTCATAACCGTGAAGATTGTATGATTACATCTTCTGCTTATACTTCGATCTTAGGCGTAATATCAACCCTGACCACACCGGAAACAATTATTATCTCAGATGAACTAAATCATAATTGCATTATTAATTCGATAAAACTCTCTCGTCCGAAAGCTAAAAAGATTTACCCCTATCTTGATCTTATTACTCTTGAAAAATATATTGTAGAATCTATAGGTGAATGTGAGTCTATAATTGTAATCACCGATGGAGTTTTCAGCATGCGCGGTGATTATGCTCCTTTGGATAAAATTGCTGAAATTTGCAAAAAACATAATGATAAATTTTCCAAAGACATTGTTTTTATTGTAGATGATTCCCATGGTGTTGGTGTTTTGGGTGATAACGGAGGTGGAACCGAAGAACTTTGTCATGCTGATGGAGTTGATATTTTAGTCGGCACGCTCGGAAAAGCATTTGGTGTCAACGGCGGTTATATTGTTTCTAATAAAACATTGATAACTTATCTTCGAGAGAAAAACTCATTCTATATTTATACTAATCCAATAACACCTTCCGAAGCAACGGCGGCTATCAAGTCAATTGACATTTTGCAAAGTGATGAAGGAAAAAAATTACTATCGCATCTTTCAGCTATGACCAAAAAATTTGAAAATGGACTGGTCTCATTAGGGTATGAGACAATACCAAGTGAACATCCGGTAGTACCGCTTATGGTTCGGGATACTGAAAAAACCAGCAAATTGGTAAATTACCTCACAGAAAACGGAGTGCTTGCAACCGGTTTGAATTTCCCTATTGTTCCCAAAGGCGACCAACTTATCAGATTTCAGGTTTGTGC
>QNAD01000034.1 GCA_003641345.1 Candidatus Zixiibacteriota bacterium
ACCTTACTATGTTTTATTCTGGTTTTATTGATGAGCTTATCCATAGTTTCATTAAATTCTTTTTCGCCGAAATACTGCCCATTTGACTGCTTATATAAAACACAATCAGATTTATATCCGAAACATTCTAAATCCTCAGCCAAATAACATGAGTAAACATATGCACATCGTTTGTTTTTTTTCGGTGCCTTTTTCTTTTTATCCATGGTAACTCTATCGTCATTTATTTTAAAAAATAGAGTGTTATCAGCGTTTTGTATGTAATTGACATTTTTTATGCATTCCCCTGCATTTTCAGAAATAGCATTTTTGGACTTGCGAAAATTTCACTTATTCTATATATTGTGATGTAACAATAAAATAGCTAATTCGTACATGCTTTTAGTTCATTCTAATTTGGTTTTATAACATATTAAATTTTTTTTCGTTTTTTGCATCTATTTTGCTTTAAACAGATGTATAAGATAAGGAATTTATGAAAAAGATAATTTACATATTCATATTAGTCTTAGCAATCTCCCCCGTTTTTGGTGCAGAAATTATCGAAGATCCTCTGGGTGCTGACTCGATAATAGTTGGGGAAGCATATGCTGGACAATCAGAGAAAACAACCATACCAATTAATTTTTTCAATGATGAAGAATTGGGAGGAATCGAAGTTGTTGTTACCTGGGATAACCCAATTATAACATTAGATTCTTTTTCATTTGTTGGTAGTAGGATTTCAAATTTGATATTTCGTGATTATACTATTATTGGTGACACATTAATAATTTACGGTTTTCCTGCGAGCGAGCCGTTTATTAGCCCAGGTAGTGGCTTGTTGGGCAATATTTATTTTTCATACACATATGATCAGAATCTTGGCACGATAGTAATCGACAGTACAACGACTGAAGATGGATATATAATACATTCCAACTTTTTCTCAAATACTTCCTCACAACAATTCGTACCAAACTTCACAAAAGGAGCATTAATTTTTACCGATGTAACCTGTTGTATTGGTGATAGAGGTAATATCGACGGAAGTGAAATCGAGATGATTAACATCTCTGATCTTACATACTTAATTAACTATTTTTTCCTGGATGGTTCCGCTCCAGCGTGCCGTTATGAAGCTAATGCAAATGGAGACCCATTGGAAGAAGTAAACATTATCGACTTAACTTATATAATAGATTTTCTTTTTCGGGGCGGACCACCACCTAAGCCATGCCCGTAAATCAGCTTCTATTTTTCAACCTAAAGTTATTCCCTGCAATTTCATCATTCTCATTGTTTTCCAACAACTTCAAATCATCAATATAAATTTCATGTTGCTTTTCTTTGAGCTTCTCTTGAATCTTTTTTTCTTTGGTTGCTTCAAGTAATTCAGATCTTTTTCCTTCTTCTTGTTTTCGTAAAGCACCCAGCATTTGCTCACCTGAGAAACTGTTACGTTTGAGTTTTATCATATAACGTCCGTAGACCAACATCTCAGCAACTGAAAGAGATCCTTTTAATTTAGTCCTATGTTTCATGAAATTTTGGTTCTTTTCTGATTCTAATTCAGAAAGATTATTTTCTTGTGTTCGAACCCTTTGTAAAGAAAGAGCATGCTCCTTTTGTTTTTCTTTTTCAAAATGCTCTTTCATTTTAAGCAATGCTTCTAAACGGTATTTGAATTTTTTCATTTATCTTGATTCTCAATAATCATAATTTCTTTCAAACGGTCAATAGATTTAGAGTGGTCAGTTATTTCATAAATCCCTTGCTTAAAAAAATCATTGATTTGATCTATTTTCGAAATAGCTAAATCTATTTTAGGATTGGAACCTTTAACATAAGCTCCTATGTTAATCAAATCTTCGGCTTCTCGATATATAGAGACAAGTTGTTTTACTTCGCCGACAAGATTAATCTCTTCTTCCGACGAAATATCTTTAATTAAACGACTGATAGAATCTAAAACGTCAACCGCCGGATATTGATTCATCGAGGCTAACTTTCTGGATAACGATATATGTCCATCAAGAATTGATCTAACAGCATCTGATATCGGCTCATTAAAATCATCCCCTTCAACTAAAACAGAGTACATGCCTGTAATAGAACCACGTTTTGTTTTTCCAGCTCTTTCCAACAACTTAGGCAATAAAGCAAATACTGAAGGAGTATATCCTTTAGTGGTAGGCGGTTCACCAATTGCAATTCCAATTTCTCTTTGAGCCATAGCTATCCGTGTTAATGAGTCCATCATAAGTAAAACATTTTTCCCTTGGTCACGAAAATACTCAGCAATCGAAGTTGCAACCATAGCACCTTTTATTCTTATCAGAGCCGGTTGATCTGAAGTTACTGCTACAACAATACTGTTCTTCATTCCTTCCGGACCTAAATCTCTTTCGATAAATTCCCGAACTTCACGGCCTCTCTCACCTAAGAGTGCAATTACATTAATATCTGCCGATGACCCACGGGAAATCATTCCCAACATAACAGACTTGCCAACTCCCGAACCTGCAAAAACACCCATTCTTTGCCCCTGTCCTACAGGAGCCATAATATCTATTGCCTTAATACCGGTTCTGACCGGTTTATCAATTCTTTTTCTTTGAAGAGCAGGAATAGGATCCGCGTTAATTGATTTAGTGATTTTGGTAAACAAAGGTCCTTTGCTATCAATAGGGTGACCCAATCCTCCTAAAACACGCCCTATCAGTTCATTCCCAACTGGAATTCTTAGTTGGTCGGAAGTAGAAGTAACAATGGCACCTGGTGATATACCATTGATTGCCCCCAAAGGCATTAACAATAATCTATCATCTCTAAAGCCAACTACTTCTGCGCTTACTTTTATGCCAGTATCACGATTTTCAATAGTGCATAAACGCCCGATTGAAATAGCAGGACCAGCCGATTCAACAACTAATCCTACAACCTGAGTTACTTTCCCAAAGTGCTTAATGCAATTCAGATTTTGAATTCTCTCAGTATAAGATTCATAAGAAATTAAACTCACTGCTCTACCTCATCTGTTTTTAAAGTATCTTCAATTACTTCAAATTGAGATTCCAGACGAGCATCAATATCACCGGTCGGCGTTTCAATAAAACAGCCACCATACTTCACTCTTGGATCAGCTTCAATTTTTAAGTCTTTTATAACAGTTGACCCTTTAAGAAATTCATCAATATTTTGCTCTAAAATCGGAAGGTGACCGGGATTAACTTTAATTTTTAGTGTAGAACGATCTACTAAAGAATCAATAATTCTCGCAATCATATTTATTGTTTTTTCCGGATCAATATCAATTGCATCATAAGTAACTTTTTTACTAATTTTAATAATAATATCAAGAACTTTCTGACGAGCTTCTTCAAGCAGTGCTTCTCTTTGTATAACGATGTCATTTATTGCTTGATTAAGCTGTTGTAGTACCTTCTCTGCTTTTTTAAGACCTTCATCTAACCCTTGCTTATGTCCCTGTTCAATGCCTTCCTGATACGATTTTTGTTTTTCTTCATTGATTACTTTTTCAATTTTATGGACTTCCATAATAGAAATAAATTTGGCACCATTAGAATCTGTTGTAATATTAACAAGTGGTAACAAAACAGATAAATTTTTCTCGACATCAGATTCTTTTTCAGTGTCAAGATGTTTATCGCCAATAAAAACTGTTTTAGCCTGCTTCGAGAATTTAATAATATTAGACAATTATTTCCTCTTTTCCTCCTCGACCGGAAATAATTATCTGTCCTTCTTCTTCAAGTCTTCTGACAGCTTCAACTATTCTTCCCTGTGCTTCTTCCACATCAGATAACCTGGTAGGTCCCATAAATTCCATCTCTTCTTCAATCATAACCGCTACACGGCCTGATACATTAGCAAATATTTTCGTCTTAACTTCATCGTTTGCAGCTTTAAGCGCCAGAGACAGATCTTTTGTCTCAACTTCTTTAAGCAATCTTTGGATAGATCTATCGTCAAGAAGGATAAGGTCATCGAAAACAAACATCATATTTTTCACTTCTGCCGCAAGTTCCGGATCGTCAGCTTCAAGAGATTGTAAAATATTTTTTTCAGCAGTAGTATCAATAAGATTTAAAATCTCAGCGATAGCTTTTGCACCACCGGATATAGACATTTGCGCACTTCCTGATTGCTCAAAGTGGCCTTCTAATGTTTGTTCAATCTCTTTCAGGACTTCAGGTGAAATTTTTTCCATTGTAGCAATTCTAAGAGAAACTTCAGCCTGTAACTCCTGAGATAATTCTGCAAGAACTGCAGCCGCCTGCTGGGAATTAAGTTGAGTCAATACAAGCGATATCGTCTGTGGATGTTCATGTTGAAGAAAACCCGTTAGATGTTTCGGGTCAATATCTTTTAACATAGAAAATCCACCGGCATGGATAGAATGCTCTAATTTACCTAAGATATCTTTTGCACGACTTAACCCAACCGCTTTTTCCAAAATTTCCTGTGCGAAATCTATACCGCCCTGAGAAACATAAGTACGTGCCATAAATATCTGATGGCACTCCTCGATAACTTTCTCTTCTATATCAGCAGGTACATCACGCATATTGGCGATTTCTACAGTTATTCTTTCAAGATCTTGCTCACTCATTCCTTTAAGAACAAGAGCAGATACTTCGGGACCAAAAGCTACAAGTGCTGTTGCGGCTTTTTGAATTGGCGACATTTCTTCGTAATTTAGTTCCATATTAGTCAACCATCATTGTTTTTATAACTTTTGCAAGTTCTTCAGGTTGTTCTCTGGCAGTTTCCTGCATCTGATCAACCAATTTCGGCTTTCTTTTTGCGGCAACAATCGGGGCTTGTTCTTCCTCAGGTTGTGCCGCCGGCATAGCAGATGCCCCACCCGATACCGGTGCAGAAGCAACAATTCTTTCGGATGGTGCCGGTACAAATTTCCCTAACGCTGTAAATAATTTTTTTGATTTCTTTTTGAAATATAAAAATGCAACTATCAACAAAAGCACATAGCCAACTTTACGAGCAATATCCATATAAAATTCTCGCATATACATTGAATCCAAAAGGTTTTGGTCAACCTCCATGTTTTTCCTGTCAAAAGCAATGTTAACCATCTCAATTTGGTCGTTTCTTTGTTGGTCAAAGCCAACCGAATTTTTCACAATCCCAGCTAATCGATCAAGATCATCTTGAGATCGAGGCTGGTATATCTCTTCAATTACACCATCAGCATTTTCAACCGGAGCATATATTCCATCAACCATTACAGCAACGGAAAGGCGTTCAATCGTGCCAACAGCATCTATCATGTGCTCTAATGTCTTATTCAATTCATAATTTGTTATTGTAGTTTCAGAGTCTTCCTCGTCATTTCGTTCATTATTTTCATCAGTTTTATCTGCTAAAGAAGCAGTTGATTTAGTTCGCTCTTCACTTCTTATAGATGGAGTATTTGGGTCATAAGTCTCACTGGTTCGTTCCAACTGGCTGAAGTTCAAATCTGCTGTAATCCTGACAACAGACTTATCACGACCAAGGACATTGTCTAACATTGTTTGAGCTTTTTCTTGCAAATAGCTTTCAACCTGTTTACGGACATTAAGCTGTGAAGATGATAGCCCAGCAAGTTCATCTCTTTTTTGATCTGAAGATAATAAATTTCCATCATAATCAATAATTGCAATATTCTCCGGTTTCAATCCTTCAACTGACGAAGCTACTAAATGGGTAATACCATTTAATTGTCTTTTATTTAACATTCCGCTTCCCTTTAGTTTAACCATAATGGATGCTGTTGCTTTTTTTTGATCATCTTTAAAAAGTCTTTCTTTTGGCATCGAAATATGAACTCTGGCGGCTTGGACTTCACGAAGTTGCATTATTGTTTTAGTTAATTCTCCCTCAAGTGCTCTTCGGAAATTCAATTTTTGCAAAAAATCAGTCATCCCCAAATTGTTCTGGTCAAAAATAGAGTATCCCATTTTACCGTTGGACGGTAAACCTTCGGCGGCAAGATTAATCCGAGTTTTATAGACATCAGCAGATGACACTTCGACTGTCTTACCTCCATCGGAAAGCTGGAATTGTATTTTGTTTTCTTCGAGATAGGTGACAACCTCCCCTGCTTCTTCTTCGTTCAACCCAGTATAAAGTTTTGCGTATGAAATATCGTTGATCCATCCGACAACGAAGAAAGTTCCTACAACAGTACCGGCAACAACACCAAAAAGCATCATGACCTGACTTGGGGTCATACGCCCTACATAATTCATTAAGTTTTTAAAAAATTGTTGAATATTTTCCATCTTATATCCTATATAATCTCCTCATGACCGATCCATGGTCTTTTGGAATATTTATTTTACTAAATAGGCATTCTCATAAATTCATTATAAGCATTAATAAGTTTATTTCTTACTTCCAGCAATAAATCCATTGATAAACCGGCTTCTTCAGCTTTTATCATCACTTCATGTAACTCAACAGGATCACCGCTAAGCAAAGCTTGTTGGATTGCCGCAGAATCTTGTTGTGAACCGTTTACCGAATTCAACATATTTGAAAAAATTTCCGTAAAATTACTTTCCTTAGTTTCCGGTGAACTTTCAATAGACGGTTTAACAGAACCAAGTTTTTCAACTAACCCGGGTACTAATCTCTGAACATTTCCAATATTGTTTACCATCTCATCACACTTTCACGTCAACTACTGACCCCAGATGAGTTGTCTCGTTATCGTTATTTGAGTTTTTACTATACCCGACACCCAATTTTCCATTTTCACGAAACTTCCCAAACAACAGATCCAAAGCTTGCTTCTCTTGCGGAGTCAAATATTCCGCATAGCTTCCCGACGGAGCTTTGATTGCCAATTCTGATTTGGTAAGTTCTGATTGAGGTTCAATAGATACTTTTGATGCTTGTTGTTTTTGCGATTTTGCACCCTCAGTCAAATTTGTCTGTTTATCACGTTGTACGAGTTGCTCGTAAGCTTGAATTCCTACTGGATTGACTTTCATTTTTTATCTCTCATTTATTCCAATTAATTATATTTCCAATGCATTTTTAGCCATCTCTTTAGCCGAACTAATAGCGACAGTATTAGCTTCATAAGCACGAGAGGCAGCCATCATATCTACCATTTCTGTAATAATTTCAATATTAGGCATTTTCACGTACCCTTCTTCATCAGCTTGCGGATGAGTTGGATCATAGACTACTTTGAAATTATCTTTATCTTCTGAAACTACATCAATATCAACTGATGATAGTTCATTTTTTTGATTATTATGGATTTTACTACTTATATGGCGGCTATTGGTTTTAGACAAACGAGAATTAGCATCTTTCATCACAGATTTAAATGATTGTTTTACCGGTGTTTCTTCTACTATTACCCTCTGCCTGCGGTATGGACCGCCTTCTTCTGTTTCTGTCGTTTCAGCATTAGCAATATTTTTTGCCACAGTATTCATTTTAGTTCTTTGAACTGAAAGACCTTTAGAAGCTATCTCAATAGCATTTAATATTCCACCCATAATAAAATTCCTATTTACTGGTTATGGCTTTCCTCAAGCCATCAAATTTCATTTTAATTAATCTGGCACCAATATTAAAAGTCAGTTCATTCTGTGCCAGAGATGAGATTTCTTTATCAATATCAACTGAGTTTAAATCGCCTTCGTGAACTTTAATCTCATCAACTTCTGGAGGCCGATTACGGTGTTGCCCTAACGGAATATGCTGATTATCAGTAGTAAAACCTTTGACTGATTTTTCCTGTCCTGTAGCTTTATTAAATTCATCCTGAAAATTAATATCTTTGCTACGATAACCAGGAGTGGAACTATTAGCAATGTTTCCACCAATCAGTTTGTGGCGAACTGAAGTTAGATCCAAATACTTCTGAAGTTTCGGAACTCCCGTTTTTACAAATAAGAAATCAGCAATTTTGTTTGGCATATTACATTAATCTCCATTTCTCCGAACAATTATATTGCAAGCACCATGCCAAACCACCAAATTGACTCCTTGTCTATTGTATTGTATAGAGTTAGGCGGTTTTATTGATTTATGATTTGCTTATTGGGGAAATTTTAATGGAAAGAATTTCCATCTGAACGTGAAGAAATTTCTTAATTATTGACAAATTCATATAATTGCGATGACGGTTCTTTTAAAGAAAGTTCCATAGTCAAAACAACTATATCCACCCTTCTGTTTTGAGCTCGATTTTCAATTGTATTGTTAGGTCGAATCGGTCGGTACTCGCCATATCCAAGAGCTGAAATACGATCAGGTTTTAATTGGTGATTTTCAATAAAATATCTTACAACTTCGGTAGCCCGAGCGGCTGATAACTCCCAATTTGAAGGATATTTGGAAGTTTTAATATTCCGGTTATCCGTATGTCCTTCAATTCTTATATGATTTGGTTTATCTTTAATATCCTCATTTACGATATCAAGAATATCTATAGCTTTAAGTTTTAATTTTGGCGAACCTTCATCAAACAAGGCTGATTCCAAAATATGAATCACCAACCCTCGTTCTGTAATCTCTGTTTGAACTTCTTCATCTTTGCCTAATACCTTGAATTTACTTTGAACCTGTTTCTGTAACATTTTCAGATTACCAAGCTTCAAAAGGCCATGACCCCGATTCAGGTCTTCTTTCTCAATATTGCGTGTGATATTATCACCTCCACGCAATATCCCGCTTAACGCATCGACTACTTTACCAAATTTCTTAGCATCAACTCGTGACATGGAATACATCACAATAAAAAAAGCTAACAACAAAGTAATCATGTCAGCGTAAGTTAACAACCAGCGATCCAGATTCTCCGGTGGCTCATTTTTTTTTCTTTTACGACGCATTATTAATCCTCGTAAAATCTATGTTTGGGAGACATAAAAGAGAGAAGCCTAGTACGTATGTTTCTTGGGTTATCTCCTGATTGCAAAGATACCATTCCTTCCATAATTAGCTCAAGATGAGCAATCTCTTCTTCATGACGCATACGAAGTTTATCCGAAATTGGAAGGAAAAATATATTAGCCATACCAACTCCCCAAAGAGTTGCTATAAATGCCACCGCAATTGCTTGAGCCATTTTAGCGGCATCCGATGTTTGTCCAAGTGCTTGTATCAACCCTAAAACTGTTCCAAGAATCCCCATTGTAGGTGAAAAACCGCCGGCTTTTTGAAAAAAGAGTATCCCCTTCTTATGGCGTTCTTCGATAAATGTTATTTCTGTTTCAAGAATTTCACGAAGTACAGTAACTTCGGTACCATCTATAACCAGTTGAATTGCTTTTCTAAAAAAATTATTGCTTATTGATTTTCTTTCTACTTCTAAACCAAGAATTCCTTCACGTCTGGCTTTCTCTGCTAATTTTACAATCACATCTATCGTAGCTTGATAAGAATACTTTTCTCCCCAAAAAGCTAAACGAAGAAATTTGGGTACACTAATTACAGTTTGAATTGAAGTAGTAATAGTTGTTGCTCCAATAGTTCCACCTATTACAATAAGTAACGGAGCTAAAAGAAATACTGAATCAAGTGAACCGCCTTCTAATGCATATGCACCGCTTATTGCGGCTACAGCAGTAATTAAGCCTATAATAGTAGCCAAATCCATGAACTTAAATGCCTCGTATATATACGTTTACATTTAGGAGAAAATTCTCCCTTGTATTATAGGTTTATCGGCATTTTTGATTAATAATCAAGGATGGATTTTAGGTATAAATCATAAATTATATTGAAAAAACATATATAAATCAGTTCTCACTAACTTCATATTCAGCCAATTTGTTTCTAATTGTTCGAGTGGTAATTCCAAGTGCCTCAGCCGCTCTGGTTTTATTTCCATTGAATTTTTCCAATGTTTTCAAAATGAGATATCTATTTCCATCTTCCAGCTTCATTGGTACATCAAGAGAGGGAACATTTTCTGAAAGTCTCCCCAAAGTCAACTCAATAGGAAAATCATCTTCAGTAATGATATCAGATTTATTTATCACCACAGCTCTTTCAATTATATTCTCCAACTCTCTGACATTTCCAGGCCAATGATAAGACATTAATAGTTTTAGTGCTGATTGTTCGATATCTTTAATAGCTCTATTGTTTTCACGGTTATGTTTTTCGATAAAATGTTTGGTTAAAAGAGGTACATCCTCAATTCTCTCGCTCAATCCAGGTAATTGAATAGGAATTACATTCAACCTGAAAAATAGGTCTTCCCTAAATTTACCATTGGCAATAAACTCTCTTAAATTTCTATTAGAAGTAGCAACAATTCTGACATCTACACCAATTGTCTGCGAAGAACCGATTCTTTCAAATTCTCTCTCCTGTATTACCCTTAAAAGCTTAGACTGTAAATTTATAGGCATTTCCGAGATTTCATCTAATAATAATGTTCCACCATCAGCCAACTCAAACCGACCACGATTCATTTTTTTGGCATCAGTAAAAGCACCTTTTTCATATCCAAACAATTCAGCCTCAACCAAGCTTTCTGGTATTGCCGCACAATTTAATTTAATAAACGGACCTTCCCG
>QNAD01000035.1 GCA_003641345.1 Candidatus Zixiibacteriota bacterium
GGTCTAATACCAGGGATGTAACCACCATTTTTACGCATATTATCGGCTATTTCAACTGGATTAAAAACAATTGCCGTATAGAAATAACCAAAAAAGACAATAATCAAACCATAGATAATTGAATACCACAACTCACCGGGAGCCAACCAGACCGAAACCAGATTTTGCACCCAATCTGTTTGCGGAAACAATTGAGCAACAGTTGATGGTAAAAACATAATTGACTGAGCAAAAATAATCGGAATAACACCAGCTGAGTTTACTGAAAGAGGTAAATGAGTAGCGGCACCACCAAACACTTTTCGGCCAACTACTTTACGAGGGTACTGCACCGGTATTTTTCTCTGAGCACGAGTTACCATAATTACCGCTGTAATAGTAAGTATCATCATAGCTAACATTGTAATTGCCAGGAAGAAAGAACGGCTACCTAATAAGACTCTTTGGGTTTCATCGATAACAGCATCAGGAAAACGAGCAATAATACCAATAAAAATGATAAGAGAAATACCATTACCGATACCTCGTTCTGTAATTTGCTCGCCAAGCCACATAATAAAAATGGTACCACTTGTAAAGGTAAGCACAGTAAGCAAGATAAATCCGGTTTCATTCATATGAACCGCGGAAACACCATTGAAGTTAATGGTCGTAATAAAACCAGCCGTACCCCATGCTTGTAAAGCGGCAATAAGCACCGTTAAATAACGAGTATATTGTGTAATCTTCCGACGACCTTCTTCACCTTCCCTTTGCAATCTCTGCAAGAATGGGACAACAGCACCTAATAACTGCAACATAATAGATGCAGAAATATAAGGCATTATGCCTAATGCAAAAATCGTAGCTTTAGCAAAAGCACCGCCGGCAAAAAGGTCAAATAATCCGAAAATTGAGTTTCCTGATATTGCCTGAGCTAAAAGAGATCCATCGACACCCGGAGTTGGAATATGTCCACCAATTCGGTAAACAACTAAAAGAGCAAGCGTTAATAAAATCCTTTTTCTTAGCTCTTCAACCTTAAATATAGACCTAAAAGTCTCGAGCACTAGATTACCTCTGCCTTTCCACCAGCAGCTTCAATTTTGGAAACGGCTGATTTTGAAAAGGCTGCTACTTTAATAGTAAATACTTTTTCTATAGTTCCGTTGCCTAAGATTTTAACAGGAACATCATCTTTTTTAATAAGACCAACACCTTTTAAAATCTGATTATTTATTTCACCAGGTTCACAACGATCCAAATCACCTAAATTAACAATCTGGATTTCTTTTCTGAAAATATTGGTAAAACCACGTTTTGGAAGACGACGAGCTAAAGGCATCTGTCCACCTTCCATACCGCGAATTTTTTTCCTGCCGCTTCTTTGCCCCTGTCCTTTATGACCCCGTCCGGATGTTTTCCCCAGTCCGCTTCCGGTACCGCGTCCAACTCTTTTTCGGGTTTTTCTGGAACCTTCTGCTGGCTTTAAATCATGTAATTCCATCGCGCTGCCTCTATATCCTTTATTCTACTTCTTCCATTTCGACCAAATAAGATACTGTCCGCACCATACCTCTGATTTGCGGAGTATCATTATGAATAACAGTTTTACGAATTCTACCCAACCCAAGAGCTTTAATAGTTCTTTTATGTGGTTCAATTCGGTCGATTGTACTTTTAATTTGTGTTATTTTCAATCTGGGCATATATAAATTCCTTCAAAAACTTTCAGTTAAGCGTCTTCCCGAAAAGCAATTTCCTGCTCACGAGTTCTCAAGCTATTTAATCCCTCAAGAGTAGCTTTAACTACATTATTTGGATTTCTGCTGCCCAAAACCTTAGTAAGAATATCCTGAACTCCCAAAGATTCCAAGATAGCACGCACCACACCACCGGCAATAACACCAGTACCCGGCGAAGCAGGACGCATCATAACCGTCGTTGCACCAAACTGACCATCTATTCTATGAGGGATAGTACCTTCAAGAAGATTAATTTGGTTCATGTTTTTTCTGGCCGCTTCACTGCCCTTGCGAATAGCATCGACAACCTCAGGAGCTTTGCCATAGCCAACACCAACTTTACCGTTACGATCCCCAACCGTAACTAAAGCCGTGAAACTAAAACGACGACCACCTTAACTACCTTAGCAACTCGATTAACATTAATCACTTTTTCTTCGAGTTCCTGGACATCCCGTTCATAATTTGCCAAGCAACACCTCTTTTATTTTTAAACTAACTAACATACTAAAATTTAAGTCCACCTTCACGAGCACCCTCAGCAACCGCTTTGATGCGTCCGTGATATCTATTTTGGTTTCGGTCAAAGACAACTGCTTCAATCCCTTTTTCTTTAGCCAATTGAGCAATCATAATACCAACCTTTTTTGCCACTTCAGTTTTAGTCGCTTTTTTATTTTCAGCTTTAAAACCTTTACTGTTAGAAGCGGCTGATATCAAAGTGTTGTGATTTTCATCATCAACAACCTGAACAAAAATGTTCTTTAATGATTTAGCTACCGTCAAACGAGGTCTGCCAGCAGTACCACTAACTTTACCTCGCACTCTTTTGCGGCGCCTTATAGCTTTTTTTGTTTTTACAATATTTTTATCTGCCATAATTCTTCTCTACTTACCTTAAGCGCCACTACCAACAGCTGATTTACCAGCTTTGGAGCGAACATATTCATCGACGTAACGAACACCTTTACCTTTAAACGGTTCCGGTTTTCTAAATGATCTAATTTTAGCGGCACAAGCACCGACTAATTCTTTATCAATACCTTCTACTGTAACCAAATTTACTTTAGGTTCAACAGTGATATTTATTCCTTCCGGAATTTGAAAAATAATTGGATGTGAATAACCAAGATTCAAAACCAAGCGAGTACCTTTTACCTCTGCCTTATAACCAACACCAATAATTTTTAATACTTTTTTATACCCATCTGACACACCGATAACCATATTATTTAACAAGGACCTTGTTAAACCATGAAGGGAACGATGCTTTTTTAAATCCGAAGAACGAGTAACAATTACTTGATTGTCTTCCAAAACAGCAGTTATATCCTCATGAATGGTACGGCTTAATTCACCCTTGGGACCGGTTACTTTAACATAAGACCCGTTGATTTCAACTTTTGTCTTATCCGGAATAGGGACAGGCGCTTTTCCAACTCTTGACATCTAACAAATTTCCTTTCTTACCAACACCTAAGCAGAACTTCACCACCAACACCTTTTTGTGAAGCACTCCGGTTAGACATTACGCCATGTGATGTAGAAACAACCATCATACCACGCGTATTAAAAGTGGTTTGACGGACTTCCTCGGCATCCATATAACGACGCAGGCCCGGGCGGGAAACTCTGTTTATTCCCTTTAAAACCGGCACATCGCCTTTTGAATAACGAAGATATATACGAAGAATTCCCTGTTTATTATCAGGCAACTCAACTACATCGCGAATAAAATGATTTTCCTGAAGAATTCGTAGAATTTCTCTTTTTAGGTTCGAGGCTGGGCAGTCAACTGCATTTTTCTTAGCCTTGGAACCATTACGAACCCTAGTCAGCAAATCAGCGACCGGATCGGTCATACTCATAAATATTTACTCCCAAACTATAATCGTTTAAATTACCAGCTTGCTTTTACAACACCGGGAATTTCACCGGCTAACGCCATCTGACGGAAACAAATACGGCATAATCCAAAACGACGCATAAAAGCTCTTGGACGACCACACCGACGACAACGGTTGTATTTTCGAACCTTAAATTTAGGTTCTTTACTCTGTTTTTCAAGTAAGCATTTTTTAGCCATGTATAAGCTATCAACTCCTATTTACGGAACGGAAAACCGAACTCAGACATCAATTGACGAGCTTCCTCGTCAGTATTTGCAGTCGTAGCTACAGTAATATTCATTCCACGAATTTTATCTATTTTATCATAATTAATTTCAGGAAAAATCAGCTGTTCCTTTAAGCCAAGATTAAAATTCCCTCGTCCATCAAATGATTTTGGACTAACGCCTCGAAAATCACGAATACGCGGTATGGAAACATTAATCAAGCGGTCAAAGAATTCATACATCACATCACCACGAAGAGTAACTGAACAGCCAATAGGTGTACCTTCACGCAATTTAAAGTTTGATATACTTTTTCTGGCGCGGGTAATTATTGGTTTGCGTCCGGTGATTTTTGTTAAATCATCAACAGCAGCATCGATTAGTTTTGAATTTTCCGTAGCTTCTCCTACACCAATATTCACCACAATCTTATCAATTTTCGGAACTTGCATAATCGACTGATACTTATTCTCCTTCATAATTTTGGGGAGAATTTCACTTTTATATTTTTCTCTTAATCGTACCATTAGCTACACCTCAGATTTGTTCGCCGGTTTTACGACAAACTCTGACTCTGGTTTTTTTATTCCCTTCATCAATTGTTTTCATCGAAACCTTTGTTGGCCCGGACAATGAAGAACTATATAAAGCGATATTGCTTATAGCGATACTACCTTCAATAGTAATTATCCCACCCTTCGGGCTTTTCTGGGTTGGTCTCTGACTTTTTTTGTGCATATTTATGCCTTCGACAACCACTGTTCCTTTATCGGAATTAACAAACAGAACTTTTCCAGTTTTTCCTTTGTCCTGTCCTGTCCTGACATAAACTGTATCACCTTTTCTTATTCGCATAATTTCATCTGCCTCTTATAACACTTCTGGCGCAAGGGAAATAATTTTCATAAACTTTTTCTCACGCAACTCACGAGCCACTGGTCCGAAAATACGAGTACCACGCGGTTCATTTTGTTCATTAATAATAACAGCCGCATTATCCGAAAACGAAATCAGTGAGCCGTCTTTACGTCGGAGTTGTGATTTTGTACGAACAATAACTGCCTTACACACTTCGGACTTTTTCACGGTGCCGCCCGGTATTGCCTCTTTGACAGCAACAACGATAACGTCCCCAACACTGGCAAATTTTTTCCGTCCACCAAGGATACGAAAACACATCGCTTTTTTTGCACCGGAGTTATCGGCAACCGTCAACTGAGTGTATTCCTGAATCATTTCTTATTCACCTTTATAACCGCTTAGTATTTAAAAACTTACTTAGCTTTTTCAACAATCTCTATTAACCGCCAGCATTTCTTTAAAGAAAGCGGTCTGGTTTCCATTACCCGCACAACATCACCAGCTCTCGCATCATTCTTTTCATCATGAGCATAAAGCTTGGAGAAAGTTCTGAAAGTTTTTTTGTACAACGGATGCATCATCGTTCTGTCAACTCGGACAATAATACTTTTATCCATTTTGTCAGAGACAACTGTTCCTTGACGAGTTTTCCGTCGATTTCTCTCAACCGTTTCAGCCATTTATTTTAACCCTTTATTTTTCCTTACTATCTTTTTTCGAAGAATCAAGTACTGATATTTTTCGTTCAGCAAGTTTATTTATCCCCAACTCATCTTCTCTCAACACTGTCAGTACTTTTGCAATTTCACGACCGACTCCACGCATACGAAGAGGATTATCAAGTTGTTTTAATGATCTTCTCATATTAAGATTAAAAACTTCTTCTTCCAGTTCAATTTTTCTCTGCTGGAGTTCATCCCGAGTCATTTCTCGTAACGAATTAACTTTCAACATCATCAAACTCCTTGAGTATCAACACGGGTTACAAATTTAGTTTTCACTGGCAATTTATTTGCCGCTAACCTTAAAGCTTCACGGGCTAACGGTTCACTCACACCTTCCACTTCGAAAAGGATGCGCCCCGGTTTTACTACAGCCACCCAATATTCAGGGGCACCTTTACCTTTACCCATACGAGTTTCAGCAGGTTTTTTAGTAACCGGTTTATCAGGGAAAACTCTAATCCAAACTTTACCACCACGTTTGATATGACGGGTCATAGCAATACGAGCCGCTTCAATCTGACGATTTGTCATCCAACATGGCTGTAATGATTTTAAACCAAATTCACCGAAACTAACTGTAAAACCGCCCGGAGCTTTACCTCTCATGCGACCACGTTGTTGTTTTCGGAATTTAACCTTTTTCGGCTGTAACATCTAATCTATCTCCAGTTCAAATTATTCTTCGGATTTATTCTTTGGAGCCTCTTTCTTTTCAGCAGGCTTTTTTCCAGTTTTATTATTTTGAGATTTAGCGTTAGGCTTAGCACCACCTCTATCAGAAGCACCTTTATTTGCAGGTGAAGTAGCATCAGGCCTACGTCCTTTTGGAGCATATCTTTCACTGCCCGGTTTACGAACACGACCGCGAGGACGTTTGGACCTATTATCTCTGGATGGTTTTCTTTTACGACCAGAATGAGAGGGAGCAGCAGCATCTTGGGATTTAGAATCATCTTTTTCGTCTTTGTAGAAATCACCTTGTTCGAGAATTTCACCGCGACAGATCCAAACCTTAACACCTATACAACCATATGTAGTATGAGCCGTTGAAGTAGCATAATCAATATCAGCACGGAGCGTGTGGAGAGGGACACGACCTTCTTGATATTTTTCGTCACGTGCAATTTCAGCACCACCCAAGCGACCGGAACACTGTATTTTAATACCATCAGCACCCATTCTCATAGTAGCCGCAATAGCTTTTTTCATAGCTCTTCGGAATGCAATACGCCCGACCAATTGGCGAGATATAGTATCAGCTACCAAACGAGCATCAAGTTCAGGTTTTCTAACTTCAACAATATTAAGCAGAATATCTTTTTTAGTCAAAAGTTGTAATTCTTCACGAAGCTTATCAACTTCGGAACCCTTCCGACCAATAACTATACCCGGGCGAGAAGTATGAATATCGACAGTAACCTTTTTAGGTGCCCGTGAGATATTAACCTTGGCAATACCGGCATTATCCAAACGACGGTCGATATACCGTTTGACCATCATATCTTCATAAATAAGATCGGCAAACTTACTATCGGGGGCATACCAACGACTACTCCAAGTCTTAATTATTCCCAATCTAAAACCGATGGGATGTGTTTTTTGTCCCAAATCACTCTCCTTAAAAAACTTATTATTTTAAGCCTGACCTTAGTCAGTTTTTTTCCTTGCAACAGTTTTCTTTTTTGTAACAGCACTCTTAACAACTGCTTTTTTCTCAAATGTATTTTTTTTCTTAGCAGTTTTCTTTAATACTTTTTTCTTTTTGACGGCTGTTTTTTTCTCTTTTGTATCAGCTGTATCTTTAGCAGTTTTCTTTGCTTTCACAGGCTTAGATTCAACAGTCACATCCATTTGACCTTCAATCAATATTGTCAGATGGCAAAAACGCTTACGATAACGGAATGCCCGTCCCATAGATTGGAACCGGATTCTCTTCGCAGTCGGGGCAGCATCAACAATGATATTCTTAACCAGCAAATCTTCCGGTTTAAGGTGATCAGTGCCTTCCAGTGAAAGAGCGTTAGATGCCGCTGATTTTAATGTTTTGGCAATATGATGAGCTGCAATCCGTGGCGTAAAATTCAAAATATTCAACGCTTTTTCTACAGGCATCCCTTTAACCATGTCTCCGACCAAACGCATTTTACGCGGTGGGACACTAATATATTTCAGACAAGCTTTTGATTTAACCAGCATTAGACTAATTAACCTTTCACCTTAGACGCACGTTCCACCAGTTTTCCACTATGACCGCGAAAAGTTCTGGTTGGAGCAAATTCACCCAATTTATGACCTACCATATTTTCCGTTATATAAATCGGTACAAATTTATTTCCGGTATGAACAGCTAAAGTATGTCCGACAAACTCAGGAGTTATAGTAGAACGACGTGACCAGGTTTTGATCACTTTCTTCTCTCCTGTTTCATTTAAAGCATCAATTTTAGCCATCAGCTTTTCTTCAATGAATGGCCCTTTTTTTAGTGAACGAGGCATCTATTATACTCCACTATTATTTTTTAGCTCTACGATCTTCAACTAAATGATCGAGAGATTTCCGTTTCTTTCTGGTCTTGTAACCTTTGGTCGGCTTACCCCACGGGGTACAAGGGTGACGACCGCCAGAAGAGCGTCCTTCACCACCACCCATAGGGTGATCAACAGGGTTCATCGCAACGCCGCGAACATTCGGGCGGCGGCCTCTCCAACGAGAAGCACCAGCTTTACCCCAGATTACATTTTTATGATCAATATTTGAAACCTGCCCAACAACAGCAAAACAATTAAGAGGCACTGTTCTGGTTTCGCCAGAAGGCATTTTCAAAATAGCTTTGTTGCCATCTTTAGCTACTAACTGAGCCATAGACCCAGCAGACCTAACCATCTGAGCACCTTTTCCAGGATTCATCTCAACATTATGTACAATTGTACCAAGAATCATTTTGTCAATCGGCAAAGCATTACCAACTTTATTCTCAACATTTTCTCCAGAAATAACCGTATCATTAACATTAAGTCCATCTGGAGCAATTATATATCTTTTCTCCCCGTCTGCATAATGTAACAGGGCGATACGTGCTGAGCGATTGGGATCGTATTCAATCGATGCAACCCGAGCAGGGATATCATGTTTTTTTCTCTTAAAGTCAATGATTCTATAAAATCTCTTATGACCACCACCACGCTGATAAGCTGTGATCCGTCCTTTATTATTTCTACCGCCAGTTTTTTTAAGCGGTTCAAGAAGAGATTTTTCCGGTTTAGCAGATGTAATCTCATCAAAAGTCGGAACAGTTCTATATCTAAACGACGGGGTAATCGGTCTAAATTTCTTTATTGCCATAACCTATCACCAACCTTATTATACATTCTCAAACATGGTTATTACTTCACCGGTCTTTAAACGGACAATCGCTTTTTTCCAAGCCGGCCTCTTACCTTCAAAACGACCCATCCGCTTTATTTTACCAGGCATAGTCATGGTACGGACAGAATCTACTTTGACATTGAAAGCTTCTTGTATTGCTTGTCTAATTTTATGTTTACCGGCTCTTCTGTCTACCTTGAAGACATACTCATTATTAGCATCTCGCAAATTGGTTGTGCGTTCGGTAATAATGTGCGATAAAATAACTTTATGAATTTCCATTTTACGCAAACACCTCTTCAACTTTTTCAAGTCCGGCCTTGGTAAACAACAAATAATCGGCATTTATGATATCATAACCGTTAGCCAAACCAGCTCGGCAATACAACACCATATCCAGATTACGACAAGACAAAACCAGATTCTTATTTTCACCTTCATCAAGGATCAAACATTTCTTTCCAGCTAAATCCAAATTAGCCATGATGGAATCAATCTTTTTAGTTTTGATTTCACCAAGTTTCAAATCCTCAATAATTTTTATACGTTCGGACAAGGCTTTATCCGAAAAGACAGAACGCAAAGCTAATCTTCTCATCTTCTTCGGGAAATTGGAACCATAACTTCTTGGATGCGGACCAAAGACAATACCGCCTCCACGCCACAGTGGTGAACGAATTGTACCGGCACGAGCTCGCCCCGTACCTTTTTGACGCCATGGTTTACGACCGCCACCACGTACATCTTTACGTGTTTTAGTTGCGGCGTTACCTTGCCTTTGCCTGGCAAGATAATTAACGATATACTGATGAACAACCGATTCATTTGGCTCAACACCAAAAACTTCCGGTTTCAGTTCAACAGTTCCGATTTCTTTACCTTCTTGATTGTACACCTTAATGCTCATTATCTGTATCCATCCTATCCGCGATTAGTCAAACGTACTTTAACCAACGAGCCCTTAAAGCCCGGGACAGCACCTTTGATCAGCATCAGGTTTTCATCTTCAATTATTCTTACTATCTCAAGATTCATTATAGTAACTTTATCCTTACCCATTCTACCAGCCATTTTCATTCCCTTAAAAACTCTTGAGGGATAAGATGACTGTCCAATAGAACCAGGAGCACGCCACCTGTCAGACTGGCCGTGAGTCTTATTTGCCTCGGAGAAGCCATGTCTTTTTATAGTACCGGCAAACCCAAGTCCGCGGGATATTCCAGTAACATCGACACGTTCGCCTTCTTTGAATATACCAACTTTAACTTCAGAACCTAATTCAAGCTCATCACCATCAAATTTAATTTCCTTTAAATATTGAGACGGCTCGACACCTGCTTTTTCAAAATGTCCAACCATTGGCTTGTTAAGATTACTTTTCTTACGTTTACCAAAACCAACCTGATAAGCAGCAACTTTATCACCTTCACCGTGTCTTTTAGCTACTACCGGACATGGGCCAGCTTCAATAACCGTAACCGGTACCGCTTCGCCAGTTGGCTGGAAAATGCGTGTCATACCAATTTTTTTACCAAGTATTTCCTTCATTTCCGGCATTCCTATCAAGTTTTAATTTCAACATCAACGCCAGCTGGCAAGTCAAGCTTCATTAAAGCATCAACTGTTTGAGGAGTTGATTCATAAATTTCAATCAACCGTTTGTGGACTCGTGTTTCAAATTGTTCACGAGATTTTTTATCAACATGAGGTGAACGCAGAACAGTA
>QNAD01000036.1 GCA_003641345.1 Candidatus Zixiibacteriota bacterium
ACGTCATCTTGTAGTTGCCGAGAGGCTAGAAAAACTACATAAATTTTCCGAAGAAACTGAATTTAATAAAATTGAAAACAACGGTTCAAAATTTGGTATCATTTCCGGTGCTGTTGCTTATCAATATGCCAAAGAAGTGGCACCTGATTTTGATTATTTTAAAATTGGCTTGAGTTATCCTTTACCATTTGAAAAAATTAGGGAATTTGTATCTAAACATGAACAGGTTTTGGTGATTGAAGAACTTGAACCATATTATGAAGACCAGTTAAAAGTTGAAGGAATTATTGTAGAAGGTAAAAAATATTTTGGGAACCAGGGTGAATTATCACCTCAACGAATTGCCGAAGGTTTAAAAAAAGCCGGTTTAATCAATGAAGTTAAAGTGGCCGAGATTCTTCCAGAAGCAAATATGTTTCCACGTCCTCCGGTTTTATGTCCGGGTTGTCCTCATCGTGGAGTATTTATGGCTCTTAAAAAACAGGGTGTTGCTGTAACCGGTGATATTGGATGTTATACTCTGGGAGCATTAGAACCGTTAAATGCTCTTGATTCCTGTATTTGTATGGGGGCTTCAATTGGTAATGCGATAGGAATGGAAAAGGTTAAAGGTTCAGAAAAAGGAACAGTTGCTGTTATTGGTGATTCTACTTTTCTGCATTCCGGTGTAACCGGGCTTTTAGATGCTGTTTTTAATAAAAGCCATGTTACAGTAATTATACTTGATAACAGTACAACAGCCATGACAGGCGGTCAGGAACATCCGGCTACAGGTCGCACTCTTATGGGAGAAAAAGCTCCTAAGGTTGATTTGGTCGGTGTTTGTAAGGCTGTCGGAGTAAAGAGGGTTGTTGAAGTTGATCCTTATGACTATGAAAAAACTCTAAAGGTGATTAAAGAAGAGATGGTAGCCGAGGAACCATCAGTAATTATTACTTCTCGTCCTTGTGTGTTGATGCCAAAAAGAATTATGGATGAACCTTATCAAGTTGACCTTGAGCTGTGTAATGGATGTTCAGCCTGTTTTAGGATTTCTTGTCCTGCAATTTCAGCAACGGAAGAAACTAATGATCATGGTCGTCCTTTAGCAAAGATTGACAAAACAATCTGTACCGGTTGTACTCTTTGTGCTCAAATTTGTCCAACCGAAGCAATTCTGTTAAGCAGTAAATTTGAAACTGTGTAGAGGTAAAAAAAATGTCAGATAAATCGTATAATATTTTAATTGTTGGTGTCGGAGGTCAAGGGGTCTTGTTGGCATCGGAGATAATAAGTGAAATTGCTCTTCGGGAAGGATTGGATATTAAGAAGTCCGAGGTTCACGGAATGTCTCAACGAGGTGGGGTAGTATCATCCCATGTCAAATTAGCCCCAAAAGTATATTCACCGACTATTCATCATGGTCAGGCAGATATTTTAATATCATTTGAAAAAGCAGAAGGTCTGCGTGCTATAGACTGGATGAAAAAAGATGGGGTGGCTATTATTTCGACCACTTCTGTTGTTCCTGCTATTGTAACTTCATCGAAAGATTTTGAATATCCGAATAATGCCTTGGATATTATGAAAGAAAAATGTTCTAAAGTTATATCGGTTGAGGGAGACAAAATAGCCGCAGAGCTTGGTAATCTTCGATTGGTGAATACTATTTTGTTAGGTGTTCTTTCAACCTTTTTACCGTTTTCTGATGAACGTTGGAAAGAGGTTATTAAGTTTAAAGTAAAAGAAAGATTTATTGATATAAACCTTAAAGCTTTTGAAGCTGGAAAAGCATTAAAAGCTGATAATATATCGGTGTAATAATTATGTCTGAATTTTTTATAATTATTAACCCAGGTTCAACGTCGACTAAAGTTGCTCTGTTTGACAGGGAGATTAAAATCTCAGAAGAAGTTGTCCGTCATGATAGGCGTGAGATTGAAAAATATGATAATGTTGCTGACCAATTTGATTTCAGGATGGAAGGAATTGCAAATTGGTTGAATTCACTTGAGTTTGATAGATCTCAGCTGAAAGCAGTTGTTGGTCGGGGAGCACCTGTTAAACCGCTTGAAGGTGGATCTTACGCTATTAGTTCTAATATGCTTGATGATCTCAAACAGATGAAATACTCCAATCATGCTTCTAATTTAGGAGCTATCATTGCTTCTCATCTTGGTGAAAAATTTGAGGTTCCTTCTTTGATTTCTGACCCGATTACGGTTGATAATTTTACGGATATTGCAAGAATTAGCGGAGTTCCGGAAATCCCTCGTAAGTGTCGGGTGCATGCTCTGAATATAAAAGAAGTCTGCCGAAGAGAAGCTGTTAAAGTTGGCAAAAAATTGGAAAATGTCAATTTTGTTTGTGCTCATATGGGTGGAGGAATATCGGTTGCATCGCTTGAGAAAGGTAGAGTGATTGATGTCAATGATGCTCTTTTAGGGATGGGTCCTTTTTCACCGGATAGAGCCGGAGCGGTCCCTATAGGTGGGTTGGTCAAGCTTTGTTATAGTGGAAAATTTAGTGAAAAAGAGATGATCAACAAGCTGTCTAAACAATCAGGTTTGGTAGCATATTTGGGTAAGTCAGATTTGATGGAAGTTGAGAAGTTAATTGACTCCGGTGATGAGAGTGCCTTGCTACATTTTAATGCGATGGCATATCAGATTGCAAAAGAGATTGGGCAGGCGGCAACTGTTTTAAAAGGTGATTTGGAAGCAATTATATTAACTGGCGGTATGGCAAATTCTAAAAAACTGGTTGATGAGATTTCTAAATATGTTTCGTTTATTAGCAATCTGATTATTGTGCCGGGTGAATTTGAAATGGAAGCACTTGCCGCGGCAGGTTGCCGATTTATTGATAAAACTGAAAAGCTAAAAGAGTATTAGATCAATATGGATAAGAAACCTATTATATCATCAGATATGTTAATTGAACAGGCAGTAGCAATTGCAAATGACGGAAGAAAGAAAACGGTTGTGGTTGCTGTTGCTCAGGATGTTGATGTTATTGAGGCGGTAGTTGAAGCTCAAAAAACCGGATACTTAAACGGTGTATTGGTTGGAGATAAAAGCAAAATTGAATCATTAGCTGATGAAAAAAATATTGACCTCAAAGAGATGAATATTATTGACGAGCCTGATGTTTTAATAGCCGCTAATAAAGCGGTGGAGTTAGCCTCAACAAAAGAAGCAGATGCCATAATGAAAGGTTTTCTGCCAACATCTGCTTTGTTGAAAACTATTTTAAAAAAAGAATATAATTTAAGAGGCAAAGAAACCCTTTCTCATTGTGCTGTTCTGGATATTCCCGGATATCATAAACTGCTTAATCTGACCGATGGCGGGATGGTTGTAAAACCTACCAAAGAACAAAAGTTAGGAATTTTGGAAAATGCAATAACGGTTAGTAAAGCGTTGAATTTAACTCCGGTTAGAATAGCTATCTCTGGTGCAACTAATTTGAATTCATCGAAAATATCTCATATAAAAGATGATGTTGAATTTCTTATCCCGAAAGCTAAAGAGATGTTTCCTGATGTGGAAATTAAAGCTCCTTTGCCGTTTGATTTAGCAACTTCAAAGAAAGCGGCTAAGCACAGAAATCTTGATGATGCTGTTAGCGGGGATGCTGATGTTTATCTGGTTGATTCGATTGAGGAATGTAATTTGGTAGCTAAATCTTTGATACAGTTTGCTCAGGCGGTTTTTGCAGGTGTTATTGTAGGTGCGAAAGTTCCTGTTTCTTTAGTCTCCCGAACCGATACGGTGAAAAATAAAAAAACATCTTTGGCAATCGCTTGTTTGATGGCAGATTATTATGACCAAAATAATTTCTGGGGAAATTGATTATGAATAATTTTAACATACCCTCGGTAAAATCATTTAAAGATATTTATTCTAAAGCAAAAGATAAAGCTAACAAATATAAACCGAAAACTGCTCTGATAGCACCACATGGCTCAGCCATGACAGAATCATTTGTTAAGGCTGTTAATGAAAATTTAATTGAACCATTTATTTTAGCCGATGAGAAACTATTTCGGAAATATGCTTTAAATAATAATATCAATATTGATGGTTATAAGATTTTGGATATCAATCAACCGGATAAGGCTATTATTACTGCCTCTCAGATGAGTGGGAAAAATGAAATAGATATTATTGTTAAAGGACGTGTCCCTGCTGAGGAATTTTTGAATATTCTTTTTGAGAAAGAATCAAAATTTCAAAAAAAAGGGAAACCGGTTTCACATATTAGCCTATTTCAACCCAAAAATTATCAAAAATTATTGATGCTTACCGATGGTGCTGTAACAGTCAAGAATGATTTAAAATCACTTATAAATATTACAAACAATGCGATATCATTTTCCGGAAAAATCGGAATTGATAACCCTCGCATTGCTGTTCTTGCCGCAGTAGAAGTTGTCTATCCTCAGATGGACTCAACCATCAAAGGAGCAGTTCTTGCCAAAATGGCTGAGCGAAATCAAATTAAAGGAGCATTTATTGATGGTCCTTTATCGTTTGATGTGGCAATGGATATGGAAGCCGCAATAGGTAAAGGAATCAAAAACTCAGAAGTTGCAGGGCAAGCCGATATTATGATTGCTCCGGATATTGATACGGGAAATAGTATCTATAAGGCAATGACCCTTTATGGTGATACTGAAATGGGTGGGATTGTATTTGGTGGGAATGTTCCGGTCACATTAAATGCTTTTGTAGATTCTGAGCAGACAAGATTCAATTCAATACTTATGTCGGTTCTGGCTTCTTAGCTTTTAGTTGACTTATCTGATTAACTCTATTATTTTCAGTAAATTACGAGCCTTTATGAAAGGATTATAATTTGGTCTATGGAGTTATATTAGCTGGTGGGCGAGGTGAAAGATTTTGGCCATTATCCAGAATAAAACGACCTAAACAATTCTTAAAGCTTACATCAGACAAAATGATGTTGGAAGAAACTATTGATAGAGTCTTACCTCTAATTCCAATAGAAAATATTAGAATTGTTACCAATGAGTCAATGCGTGATATTATCTATGAAAATCTTGACTCTATGAAAACAGAAAATATTTTGACGGAAACCGAAGGGAAAAACACCTGCCTGGCTATCGTTTTAGCGGCAATTCATTTAATACATAACGACCCAAAAGCAGTGATGGTGGTATTATCTGCTGATCATCTTATACGACCTGAAGAAAAACTGTTGAATATTTTGAAAGTCGGAATAGATATAGCTTCTTCGGAAAATAAACTTATTACTATTGGAGTTGTCCCTACGCGACCGGAAACCGGTTATGGCTATATTAAAATGGGAGACTTGTATAGGCAGGATGGCGAGCATGTTGTTTATCAGGTCGAAGCCTTTACCGAAAAACCAAAAGCTGCTATTGCAAGCCAATATTATCACAGCCATCAATATCTTTGGAATAGTGGTATGTTTATCTGGTCTGCAAATGCTATTTTAGAGGCTGTTAAAATTAGTCGGCCCAATTTATATGATTTGCTAGAAAAATATAAACCTGAAATCGGAACTGATAACGAATTTGAAGCTCGAAAAGAATTATATAAAAATGCGGAGTCTATCTCAATTGACTTTGCTGTATTAGAGCAAGCGAATAATGTTTTGGCAATTAAAGGCGATATTGTTTGGGACGATGTTGGTGGTTGGCGAGCTTTGGAAAGATATAAACATAAAGATGGAGATAATAATGTAATTTTGGGTGATACTGTGACAGTTGATACTTTTGAAACAACTGTTTACAATGACGGCGATGGTATAGTTGCCTGTTTTGGAGTGTCTGATTTGGTCATCGTGCGTTCAGGTGAAATTACCATGGTTGTTCATAAGTCCTATGTTAACGATATAAAAAAATTATTAAATAAGATTGCTGATGATGAGACAAACAAAAAATATCTGTAGCATTTTATGTTTGTTAGCACTGTCGATTATTTCTTGTGCAGGTAATAAAACGGCAAAAGTAGATTCTCCTGAATCTACTGATTTAAATGAAACGGATAATCTTAACTTTAATCCGTTTGAATTGTCCCGTGATAAAGATATTATTCCTGAAAAATTTCCACAAACAGGTGAAATATCCAGTTTTATTTTTCAAAGTAAAGATACTATTGTAAATGATACCAGCAGTTCTTTCCCCGTTGATATTCCCGAAGAAATTGATACTTTGAACAGTCAGGTCTTTAGGGTCCAATTATTTACCAGTAAACTTTATGGGGATGCGAAAGAGGAGGCTAAGGTAGCCGAAGAGATTTTTGACAGACCTGTTTTTATTGATTATGAAGTGCCGTATTTCAAGGTTCGGGTAGGGAATTTTGGTGATAAAGATAGTGCCGAGGATTATCAAATGACAACCAAGACCGTCGGTTATTCATCTGCTTGGGTTGTTTTGGTAAATATTAATATCAAAGAGACCAAGCCACTTTATGAAGATGGATACGAGGAAGGATATGAGGAAGTTTTCGATGATGATATGTTAAACGATGATATTATAGGACCTGATGAAAACTGACAAGATTATCAAAGCCGGTTTAATTTTTGAGGATTCAAAATTACTTTTACAGATTATTTCATCTTTGAAAAATAACCAAATAATTGTTGCTCCAACTGAAACCAGATATGGTCTTTTAGTAAGAGCTGATAATAAAACAGCTCTTGAGAACCTTTATAAAATGAAGCAAAGACCTTCGTTTATGCCAACTGCTGTTTTTGTGAAATCGCTAAAAGAAATAGATGATTTAGCTATTATGAATGAAATTTCGACCAAATTGACAAATAGATTTCTCCCTGGTCCGCTAACTTTGGTGTTAAAAGCAAAAATTGTATTCCCTGAACCGGTTGTAGTAAATAATAAAATAGGTATCCGATATTCACCTTCTGAAATTATTAACAAGATAGTCAATTCGGTAGATTTCCCTCTTACTGCAACTTCGGCTAATCTTTCCGGCCAGAACGAAAATGAGACGATGGAAGAAATATATCAAACTTTTGGTCAAAAAGTTGATTTTTATCTCGACGAAGGCAGGTTAAATTCGTTATCTTCCACAGTGGTTGATTGCTCGGAAAATAGATGTCATATTTTGAGAGCTGGAGCAATTGACAATAATAAAATTATGGATTTATTGAGTAAATGAGTAAAGCTTTTAAGATTATGTTTGTATGTACTGGTAATACCTGTCGATCTCCAATGGCTGAAGGTGCTCTCAAAATATTACTTGGAAAAGAAAGACAAGGGAAATTTGAAATTTACTCGTCAGGAACGTCGGCAGCATCCAGATTCCCAGCAACAATGTATGCTATTGAGGCGGCAAAAATATGGGATGCTGATATTTCTATGCACAAATCACAGCCGTTAACGAAACAATTGATTGAACAGTCTGATCTGATTTTTGCTCTTACACCCTCGCATTATAAGGAAATTGTAAAACTGAAGAAAAGTGCCAAAGAATATACATATCTGCTCAAAAAATTTCCTGAAAAGGGGGGGGATGGCGAAGGTGTTGTTGACCCGATTGGGCAGGATCTAGGCAAATACAACGAAACTTTTCTGGAAATCGGAGAAATTTTGGGCAAAATCCTTCCGGATATTGTAAAAAGAATTGATGAGAAAAATAATGCCTAAATCAAGTAAATTGCAAAACCTATTGGTAATTATTCTTTGCATGGTTGGATTTTTGCCAATGTTTTTCTTTGTCTCTATTGAAATGGGGATTGCTGAAGCAAGTGTAGATTCATCGCAGATGTCAAAAGTTGAATTTGATCCATATGTTGAAAATGTAGCTTTTGGTGTAAATGAAAAATTTAGCTTTGATATAAACTATGGCTTTGTCAATGCAGGTACGGCTAATATGGAAGTAGTAAGACTCATTGATTATAAGAAAAGGCCATGTTACCAGATTGTAACAACAGCCAATTCTAATAGTTTTTTCTCTACCTTTTATAAGGTTGAAGATAAGATTGAATCAATTGTTGATGCAATCGGAATCTTTAGCTGGCGGTTTGAAAAAAAATTAAAAGAAGGAAGTTACCGGTCTGACAGGATGTATGAATTTGACCAGAAGAACAATAAAGTATTTTATAACGAAGACACATTGGTTGTCCCTTCGCAGGTGCAGGATGCTATATCGGTCTTATATTATATCAGAACTCAGGACTTAAAAGTTGGTGAAACGGTTAGAGTTGATAATTTTACCGATGGCAAACTATATTCACTCGAAGTTGATATTTTGAAAAAAGAAACTATCACAGTCAAGGCGGGGACTTTTGACTGTATTGTGGTTGAACCATTACAAAAAGGAGTGGGGGTTTTTAAAAATGAGGGGAAGCTCAAAGTTTGGTTAACAGATGATCGTCTGAAAATGCCTGTGCAAATGAAATCAAAAGTAATTGTTGGATCAATTACCGCCGAATTGACTGATTTCCAACTGGGAGAAATAGAAAGTTTCTAAGAATGGTTCATTATGAGAAAAAAAACAGACCGGCTAATTTGTCTGCGGTAAAGACTTATTCCTATAAGAAAAGAAAAAATAAAACCAACTTAAAATCGTTTGCAAAGCCATTTAATAATAGTTTGGCATTTAAATTTTTTGAATCTCTCCCCAAACAATTAAAAGCGGTTGAACTTATAGAATTTATTGATTTGACCGTAAAAGCACGAAAAAAAAACAAACCGTTTCATTTGTTGATGGGTGCTCATACCATAAAAGTTGGATTGTCGCCTATTATAATTGATTTAATGAAACATAATATTGTCACTGGAATATCTTTTAACGGTGCTGGATTGATTCATGATCTTGAGCTTGCGTTCTGGGGTGGAACGTCTGAAGACGTCCAAAAAGGCTTGAAAGATGGTAGTTTTGGGATGGTCGAAGAGACGGCTTATTTGTTTTCCGAAGTAGTAAAGTTTGCTAAAAATAATAAAATTGGTTTGGGAGAGGCTGGTGGTAGATATATTCTTTCTCAAAAAGCTAAATATGCAAGATATTCTGTATTTGCTATGGCTTACAAATATAATTGTCCGGTTACAATTCATGTAGGGGTGGGAACTGATATCGTAGCACAACATCCAAATTTTGATGCCGCCGAAACTGCAAGAGCATCGCATCTGGATTTTAAAATATTAGCAGAAATTTGTAAAAAAATTGATAGAGGCGGTGTTGTTGCTAATATAGGGTCAGCGGTTATATTGCCGGAAGTTTTTTTAAAGGCTTTAACTGTGGCACGTAATTTGTCAAAAGGTAAAAGTGCTTTGACTACTGCTAATTTTGATATGATTTTGCATTATCGTCCTATGGTAAATGTGGTAACAAGACCTACAGATGAAGCCGGTAAAGGGTTCAATTTTATAGGTCATCACGAAATTATGATACCTCTTTTTGCCTGGGGCATTAAAAATAAATATAAAAAAATAAAAGGCTAAAATTTTTATGGCTAAGTTAGTAGAATGTGTACCGAATTTTTCTGAAGGACGTCGTCCGGAAGTCCTTGACGCAATCTGTGAAGCGATTACATCAGTTGAAGGCGTGACCCTTCTTGATCATGAAATGGATGCTGATCATAATCGGGCAGTAGTAACATTTGTATGTCATCCCAATCAGGCAGTGGAAGCTGCTTTTAGAGGATACCAAAAAGCGGCTGAACTTATTGACATGACTACTCATCAGGGAGAACATCCCAGGATGGGCGCATGCGATGTTTGTCCATTTATTCCGTTATCGGAAGTAACAATTGAAGATGCGGTTGAGTTAGCTAACAAATTAGGTAAAAAAGTTGGCGAGGAATTAAACATACCGGTTTACCTGTATGAAGATGCCGCTTCTACGCCAAAAAGAAAAAATTTGGCTAAAGTTAGAAAAGGGGAATACGAAGGAATTAGGGATAGTATCGAAACCGATTCTTCAAAAAAGCCGGATTATGGTCCGTCCAAAATGAATCTCAAGTCCGGTTCGACTGCTATAGGTGTTAGATTTCCACTGGTTGCTTTTAATGCATATCTTGATACCAATAAAAAATGGATAGCCGATAAAATTGCCGATGCTGTACGGTCTCTTCGGGGAGGTTACCGTTTTGTTAAAGCTCTCGGTTTTGAAATTAAAGAACGAGACCAGGTTCAGATTTCAATGAATCTTGTTAATTATCCTAAAACCCCGGTGTTCAGAGTATTTGAAACAATCAAATCAGAAGCAGCTCGATATGGAGTTAATGTAACTTCATCGGAAATAATCGGTTTAGTCCCAAATGAAGCCATTTTGGATGTAGCTGATTTTTATCTGCGTTTGGAAAATTTTTCAAAAGAACAGATTCTGGAACAAAAACTTCAGGATGCCGGTGGCGGCTCTGCTCAACAAGAATCATTCTACGATGAAGTTGCTTCATCGTCGCCTGCTCCGGGCGGGGGGTCTGTTGCCGCAGCATCGGGTGCTTTAGCCGCGGCGTTGTCGGCGATGGTTTGTCGTTTAACAGTCGGGAAAAAATCCTACGCTAAAGTCAAAGATGAATTGTC
>QNAD01000037.1 GCA_003641345.1 Candidatus Zixiibacteriota bacterium
CCGCTTAAATCAATTCTCATTCCGCGGGTGATGGCATCGACAGCATGCTTGGTAGCACAATAAACATTACCACCCGGATAGACCTCATGTCCGGCAATTGACCCAATATTAATAACATGCCCCAAACCTTTTTTTACCATATTGGGAGTTACTGCCCGACTCACATATAGCAATCCTTTTACGTTTGTATCTATCATCTCATCCCAGCCGGATATTTTACATTCATGAAACTTTTCCAAACCACGAGAAAGGCCGGCATTGTTTATTAAAATATCAATATCAGCCCACTTATCAGGAAGTTCATTAATAGCTTTTTCCACATCGGCTTGATTTCTGACGTCAAGTTTTATCAGGTAAGTCTGGACGGGTAATTCAGTGGCAAGTTTCTCTAATCTATCTAATCTTCTGGCAACCAATATCAATTTTGCCTGGGTTTCAGCAAATTTACGAGCACAACCTTCGCCAATCCCCGAAGATGCTCCAGTAATCATAACAATCTTATCTTTTAAATTTTTCATATTAACCTCTAACATTTTAATTTTTTCTAAATTAATCAGTAAATTACTGATTATCAAGTTGGAAGGCAGTAATTGCAATATTTTTCTTTTTATATAATCATACTACAAAAAAAAGATGATAATTTTTGCAATAATAAAAAGAGCAATAAATAATTTTGAAACAACCTATCTCGTTGAACAACAATAATATAAAATATAAATAAGCCGGCTTTGCTGGTTTAGAATGAAACGGCATGGTTTTCGCAATTATAAAAATGAAACATAAAGCTAAAAGTTTACTTAGAAAGACCCGATAAAACAGAGAAGTTGTTAAATATCTTCTTTGTTCTCGGATTTTTATTTCAACAAGGAAGATTATGGAAACAGAAAAAAAGAAAAGCAAGTTTGTTCCGCTACCGCCAAAAAACAGTTGGCATCTTTACAGTCTGCAAAGTGTCTCCTGTGAGAAGCTAATAAAAGTAGTGAACAAAATACTTAAAAATGAGTATATGTTGATCAAGTGATTTGAAATTCGACTTGACATTTGTTGATAACTCCCCTACTTTCTTCGCTTGGTTTAATATAAAACTTGACCTTTTAAGTTTGTTACGGATTATTAAGTATTATAAATGGATTAAGCGATGTTGAAAAAGAAATTAACTCTTATGCTTATCCCCAGCACTAATGGGGTGTCCAGACAGTTGAATATTCCTGTTTGGTCTATATATTTATCTATTGGAATAACTCTGATTCTATTAGTCAGCAGTTTCTATTTTTCATCTGTTTTTTTTACTAATAAAGTGGAAATAAATGAACTGGAAAAATTACGAACTGAAAATGATCAGTTAATTGTAAAATATGAACAAATGCGCTGGAATCTTGCCGAAGTTAAAGACCGATATGATAAGTTAATAGATAAAGAGATTAAAATTAGGCATTTATTTGATTTACCGGAAATTAATTCCGAAGAGCGTCAGCTTGGTATTGGTGGTCCTAAAACTTCTTTAATTTCTAATTACAGTCCTGCTCAAGAAGTTGCTCACCTTACAGAATCCGAAGTTGATAGATTACTTAAATTATCTAAATTCGAACTTGAAAATTATAATAAAGTTGAAAATTCATTAGTTGAAATTAAAGAACGTCTAAATCATACTCCTTCGATTAAACCATGCAAAGGCTGGTATAGTAGCAGTTTCGGAATGAGAAATGATCCATTTACCGGTTATCGCCGAATGCACCGTGGGGTTGATATTTCCGGTCCAAAGGGAACTCCAATTGTTGCTCCATCTGATGGTGTTATTAAAATTGTTACCAGCAATAATGATTTTGGTAAAATGATAGCCATTGATCATGGTTATGGTTTCAAGACACGGTACGGTCATTTATCTCAGATAAATGTTAAAAGAGGGCAAAAAGTAAAGCGTGGCGATGTTATAGGTTTGATGGGTGCCACCGGTTATTCAACCGGCCCGCATTTGCATTACGAAGTAATCAGAAACGGTAAATTTTTAAATCCTCAAAATTTTATCTTAAATTAGATTATTAATAAAATTATTTCCATATATTACCTACTTACATAAGGTTGTTGAAGAACCTCGATTATGTCATTGCGAGGAGTGAAACGACGAAGCAATCTCATATAAAGAGAGATTGCCACGTTATTCACCTACTGTGATCTCTTCGCAATGACAGGAATAAGACTTTATCAACAAGCCCACATGAGTTGGTTTTTTTATCTTTTTATTTCTCTTGATTACAATAATCTATCGAAAAATTACTTTATCTAATCCGAAATTGTTAAAATTGTTGAATTTATTGCTGTTATACCAAGACTTTTCTATCAAGTTTTGTTATTGATGTCGATTTCATTCGACATCCTTATCTGTTTACCTGATTATTATTCAATTCTGATAAATAAATCTATCTATTTACCGATAATTTTAATAATTGAAACTTTAAAACAAAATGGAATTATGGATAATACAATAACTAAGACAATAAAAGATGAGACAAAGGAGATCAATCCTGATAATGTATTAGATTCGTTTGCTTATTTAATACATGATATTGAATCTCCATTAGCCTCGACAAAATATCTTCTTAAACTTTTAGAAGAGAACAAATATGATTTTAACAATGAATTACATAGAAAAATTGTAGAATCATCAAAAATTTCTTTAGAGCGAGCAGAGTCAATTATCTATGATATCATGGCAGTTATAAAATCAGGGAATTCCGGTTTTAATGCAAAAATGACCAACCTTGTGCCGGACGCTATCATAAAAGAAGCTATTGTCTTAGTTAATGGTTCAGCAATAGAAAATAATATTAAAGTTGAATTTACAAATAACAGTGGAGATTCAATTATCAAAGCTGACCCAAAACTTCTAAAAAGGATTCTTGATAATTTACTTTACAATGCTGTACGTCATACACCTGCCGGTGGGACTATTAATGTATATACTGAACCGACAACTGAATCGGTCTTTATTCATATAAAAGATGATGGTCCAGGGTTAGAGGATGTAGATCCAACAATTCTATTTGAAAAATTTGGGCAACTCGAGTATAGATCTAACGGGAAACACCGTGGAGTAGGCTTAGGACTATTTTTCTGTAAACAAGCTATAACAGAAATGGAAGGTACCATTTTTGCCGATGACCATCCAAATGGTGGAGCAGTTTTTTCAATAAAATTAAATAAGGTAAGTTAAAGATGGATAATAATATTACAAATATTAACGAAAAAATTGAAGCAGAATCTTATCTTAAAACAGGTTCCAATGAATTGAGAGTACTGGAATATAGGGTATCAGGAATATCTTTTGGTATTAATATCCTAAAAGTTAGCAAAATTGTAAATGAGTTAACTGATTTTACCAAGGTCCCGGAAACTCATCCAACAATTACAGGTGTTTTTAAGGATATGGACCATCTAATTCCGATTGTTGATTTAGCAAAATTATTAAATATTGAAAATGAAAAGACATGTCGTGAAAAAGTTATTGTCACAGAATTTTTTGGGATCCGTACCGGTTTTCAAGTTGATCGACTTGATTGGATTCATCATTTCAAATGGGAAGATGTTATTGACACCGAACAGGTTTTTAATAAAATTGATCAACCCTATGTATTGGGCATAGTTAAGCCAACCGAAGAAAAAATGATTCAACTTCTCGATTATGAAACTATTCTTTTAACTTTGAATCCTGATTTAGCTAAAAATAATAAATCAGAATATAAAATCGAGGAATCTTTGCACAATAAAAAAATATTAATTGCCGAAGATTCTCCTGCAGTTAGATCTATGCTGATAAATGAATTAACCGAAAATGGTTTCGATGTTAAGGCGGCTTCCGATGGTAAACAGGGCTGGGATTATTATCAAAAAGAAGATTTCGACCTGGTTATTTGTGATGTGGAAATGCCGCAAATGGATGGGCTGGCTTTGACATTAAAAATCAGACAATCTCAAAAATCTGATATACCTGTCATTGTTTATTCATCTATTGGAGATATAGGCATGAAATCCAGAGCAAAATTCTTGAAAGCCGATGCTCATATTACTAAACTTAATCTAGACAAGCTATTAGTAACTGTTGAAAAATTATTAAAAGGCGAGAATATTAATTTCAACGGTAAAAATGATCAGGAAATAACTGAGTCAGAAGAAAACTTGCTTCCTGTCTAAAATTAAAATTATACAATTTTATTTTTAACCCTTTGCGTAAGCAAAGGGTTTTTTTTACATTATTTCAAAGGATTTAATATGGCTAAAACAAGCAAAACTAATAAAAAAGGGTTAATTCTATTTCTTTCGCTGGCAACTGTCCTTTTTGCACAAGCTGTCTGGTGGATTACATTCATGGCTAAACTTACCGACGAAAAGGTTGATATTGCCACTGAGTTGGGAGCAGAAAAAATATTTCTTGATGAAATTCAAAGCCAGGAAATATCAAGACAAATTATGATTGGTTTAGAAGGTGTCTTTTTTCTTATCCTTATATTAATTGGTGCTTGGTTAATTTATAGGGCTCTTGTAAAAACAGAAGAACTACAATTTCATCAGCAAAATTTCTTGATGGCTGTTACCCATGAATTAAAAACTCCCTTAGCGGCAATAAAAATATATCTGGGCTCTTTAAATTCTGAAAAAATTTCTCCTGAAAAAAAACTGGAAATAATTCCTAAAATGAAAAATGATATCAAACGGCTTGAAAAAATGATTGAAAATATTCTTGAAGCCGGAAGGTTTGACAGGCGAGGCTATAAATTAAATAAATCTGACTTTGATTTTTCAATTTTGTTAAATGATATTATAAATGAATTTGAAAAAATACCTGTTAAAACCAAATTCCATTTTTCAAAAAATATTCAGAAAGAACTGAAATTATTTGGAGATCCAAGTGCTTTACGAAGAGCGATTGATGCCATAATAGAGAATAGTTTCAAGTATAACGATAAAGAACAGATTAATATTAACGTTGAATTAATTAACAATAAAAATAAATACCAGTTGAAAATTTCAGATAATGGGATTGGAATTAGTAAAAAAGATTTGAATGAAATATTTAAACGCTTTTATCGAGTGGGTGATGAACTAAGAAGAAATAAGCCCGGAAGTGGATTGGGGTTATATCTTTCTCGTGAGATAATTCATGCTCATCGTGGTGAGATATCTGCCCATTCTGATGGGATTGGTAAAGGGACAACATTCATAATCAAAATAGATAAGAAGAATAATGGTAGTAACTAAAACAATATTATTAGTAGAAGACGATCCTAATCTTGCTGATGGATTAATAATTAATCTGGAAGCTGAAGGTTATCAGGTTGTTCACATTGACCAAGGCAATCTTGCATTTAAAGAATTTAAAAAAGGTAACTTTGATTTAATACTGCTCGATGTAATGCTTCCGGGAACAGATGGTTTGACTATCTGTAAAATGATTAGAGATGATGGTGCAACTATTCCTATTTTATTTATCAGTGCCCGAAGTGAAACTCAGGAGCGAATCGACGGTCTTTTAGCTGGTGGAGACGATTATATCAGCAAACCGTTTGAAGTTTCAGAGCTGTTAGTAAGAATTCAGGGGATTTTCAGAAGACAGTCATGGTTGGCATTAAAAGATGATATTGAAGAATTGTTTGAATTTAACGGTAGAAAAATAAATTTCAAAACATATAAAGCATACGGACCTGGTGGAGAATTTTTACTCTCTCGTAAAGAATGTATGGTTATGAAATATCTAATTGAACGACAGGGCGAAGTTGTTAGCAGGGATCAACTATTGGATGCAGTCTGGGGCTATCATATTTATCCTACCAATAGAACTATTGATAATTTTATTCTAAGATTGCGTAAAATTTTCGAAGATGACCCCAAAAACCCGAATTATATTGAAACTATCCGAGGAGTTGGGTATCGGTTCGCCAAAATAGATTAGTTTCCATATGGCAAGAAAAGATATCGGGTTTTTCATCCACACGCCAACGGCGCATTTTCAACCGTTGGTGAATTCAGAACGTCGACCTACAAAACTATAGAACATTATTCTATGAATATTGTAGTGATGATGGTAGGTTCGGTGAATAAAGAGTAGTTTTTTGTGCTCTTCGTCTGGGGGTGATTAAAGCAAATCAGGATACTGTTTCAATAATATCATTTTGAGCGGAGTCGAGAGAAAGGGGCAAACGAGGGCGTCTGCCGCCCACAGAATATGAGGCAATTCGCAAAAATAGAAAATTAATAAATTTCTTGCTATTTTGTAAATTATTTTTTATCTTATAGAAAGCGGATTCTAATACTTTTTCATTTCGATTGATCTGCTTAAAAAAATTAAATGGGTGGTACTATGAATCTTGATGTTTTAAACAATCTGGATTCTATTAAAGAATTTATTTCATCATTTATTGAAACTGCACAAGAATTCATTTTGTCAATGAATGAATTTATTCAGAGCAATCTGGGGGATTCTGCCCATTCAGTACTTTTACTCTTCTCAGTAGCTTTAGGATTTTTCATTATCTATAAAGTAGTTAAACTGGTCATTCAATTAGTTACTTATTTAGTAGTGGCTGGGTTATTAGGATTAGCCCTTTATTCTTACAAATATATATTAAATTAACCTATCCAGTTTATTAGATATTCTATTGGAAATATTCAATAATAATTATTATAAATCCCTTTCAGAATTAAATATCTCGGCATAACCAACTGCAATACAAGAGGTTGGGCTAATAGCGTTTTCTGGCAAAGTGCTTGCATTGATATCAATTGAAAAGTTGAAACAGTGCAAATTTAAATCGGAAAACGTATTATGGTTAATAAAAAGAAATGTATTCATTGTGGGAAGGAACTAATCAGGAAAAAAGGAGTCTTGCTTTGTCTGGAATGTAACAGCGATGATCTTGATATAAATATTCTATTTAAGGATGACGATACTCCTGAAGATCATGTTTTTATTGAATGTCCCGGGGCTACATTATATCAGCCAGGTACGAATAACATTATTGGCGGTGTTAAATTTATAAATGACGATGACCCTTTCATGGGTCATAAAATAATTGGTGAGCCAGTTTTTGCTCCCAATCATAAAAGAAAAAGACTTATCAAAAGAGATTCTCTGGGAAAAATTAGACGCTGTGAGGCTTGTCAGGACTATACAGTGCGGATGCGCCGTAAAGAAGGAGCAGATTTTTTTATACCTTCTGTCAAACATCCCAAAAGAAAATCATTAAAATCAGTCAAGCATGTATCATCAGAACCTACGTCATAACCAATAAATTTGATTATTTTAGTAAATGCCAAATTTAGTATTATAATTTAATTATCACTTTTTAATTTTAATATCTTCAAATCGAAACTATTTTGACCTCTATCCGTAATTAATTACAAATGATTAAGGAGGTTTTAGATGTATCGTATAATTGGTATTATTTCTCTGGCTGTTTTGCTTATGATAAGTTCTGTTATGGCAGATGATTTTTTTGGTTTGTTCAAAAGAGGCGAAAGAGGCTCAGGAGATTTGAAAACAGTGGAACTTGACCTTGATTCTTTCAATCGCATTGAAACGCATAATTCCAGTGATTTTATCATACATGTAGGGGAGGCACAAAAAGTTTTATTAACTTTCGATGATAATCTTCTTGATAATATTGTTACTAAAGTTAGAGGCAAAACCTTAAAAGTTGACACAGATGAATCTTATTCATCCCGTAATAACTGTAAATTTGAAATCACTATTCCATCTTTAGAATATATTTCAATCTCAGGTTCCAGTGATTTTGAGATTAAAGAATATAAAGGCAAAATGTTTACCTGCAAAATTACGGGTTCGGGTGATATTACTATTGATGGAGAAGTAAAGAAGTTAAAAATCAGAATTAATGGTTCAGGTGATTTTGATGGTCGTGAATTAATATCCGAAGATGTTCGGATAAAAATCAGCGGTTCAGGTGATGCGGATATATTTGCATCGGAAAGTTTCGATGGCTCAATTTCAGGTAGTGGTGATATAACTGTTTATGGCGATCCAGAATATTTTGACCGTTCAACAAGTGGTTCCGGCTCAATCAGACGACGTTAATTTTAGTATAAAATATATAATATTCATAAACAACGGAATCAATTTCCGTTGTTTTATAGTGCTTCTTTAAATAACATCATTTAACACTACAACCTATTGTAATACAACGGGATAGATGCATTTTTTTGCTTGCTATATGTTTCAACAATTCGTATAATACATTATGGGTAATATGAGAAAAAAAGATAAAAATCAGCCGGTTGAAATTGGTTCAATGGTTGATAAAATATTTAAATCTCTGGGATTGTCCGGCAATTATAATGGTTGGAAAGTTATTTCCAATTGGGAAAATATTGTTGGAGAGGTACTTGCTAAAAAAACAAAACCTAAAAAATATGAAAATGGCATTTTATATGTTATTGTTGAAGATGCGTCTTGGCGGCAAAATTTACAGATGAATGTTGGTGAAATCCTTGGACGCATTCATGCTTTGCCGTATGGAAAAGTTATAAAAAAAATCAGATTAATTGGATATTAGAAAGGACAGTTGCTCAATGGCGACTAATGTCAAAGACAAAGAAAAAATAGAAGAAAAATCATTGGGTCATAAATATGATGCTGCAACTATCAAAGTTCTGGAAGGATTGGAAGCGGTTCGTCGTCGCCCTGCGATGTATATCGGCGATACCGGCCAACGCGGTTTGCATCATATGGTTTATGAAGTTGTTGATAACTCGGTCGATGAAGCCTTGGCTGGTTATTGTGATAAAGTAATTGTTGAGATTAACAAAGATGAATCAATATCAGTTATAGATAACGGTCGTGGTATTCCGGTTGAGAAGCATCCTGAACAAAAAATTTCCGCTTTAGAAGTTGTTATGACTACTCTTCATGCAGGCGGTAAATTTGATCATGACTCATACAAAGTATCCGGCGGATTGCACGGAGTGGGTGTATCTGTTGTAAATGCTTTATCCAAAAAATGTCAAGTGGAAGTGTCTCGCGGGGGTGATATTTATTGTCAGGATTACGAGATTGGTATTGCCAAAGGAAAAGTGAAAAAAACAGGAAAACGAAAAACAAGCGGTACCAGAGTTACCTTTCTTGCCGATGATGAAATATTTAATAAAGTTCAATATAAGTTTGATATTATTGCCTCACGACTAAGAGAATTGGCTTTTTTAAATCAAGGCTTGAAAATAATTCTTAATGATAAAAGAAATGATAAGGAAATTGAATTTTATTATAAAGGCGGCTTGTCGTCATTTGTTGAGTATCTTAATGAAAGTAAATCTCCTATTTTTAAAAAACCGATTCATTTCAGCAAAATTGATGATGGTATTGAAGTTGAAATTGCTATCCAATATAATGACAGTTATAGCGAATCGGTGTATTCTTACGTAAACAATATTAATACTATTGAGGGGGGTACTCACTTAACAGGCTTTAAAACTGCCCTGACTCGCTCTATTAATAGCTATGCTTCTAAATATAATCTGGTTAAGAAAAATGGAATTTCTATTGTTGGCGATGATAGTCGTGAAGGTTTGACTGCAGTAATAGCTGTTAAGGTGGGTGACCCGCAATTTGAAGGACAAACTAAAACAAAATTGGGTAATTCTGAAGTTAAGGGAATTGTTGAGCATGTTACTAATGAATATTTAGGTTTCTTTTTTGAAGAGAACCCTTCGATTGGTAAAAAGATTGTTGAAAAATTGGTTTCTGCGGCTACTGCTCGTGAAGCGGCACGTAAAGCACGTGAACTAACTCGTCGCAAAACAACTTTAGATAGTGCCGCTCTTCCGGGGAAATTGGCTGATTGCTCGATGCGTGATGCGGAATCATGTGAAATTTATATTGTCGAGGGTGACTCGGCGGGTGGCTCTGCCAAACAGGGTAGAGATAGAAGATTTCAAGCTATTCTGCCTCTGAGAGGTAAAATCCTCAATGTAGAAAAATCCAGAATTGATAGAATTCTTAGTAATACTGAAATTCGTTCAATAATAACCGCACTGGGGTGTGGTATTGGTGATGAGTTTAATGCTTCCAAGGTCCGGTATCATAAAATTGTTATTATGACTGATGCTGATATTGATGGTTCTCATATCCGTACGCTCCTTTTAACTTTCTTTTTCCGTTATATGCGTCCCCTGATAGATTTAGGATATATTTATATTGCACAACCCCCATTATATTTAATCAAGCATGGCAAAAAACTTGTATATGTATATAGCGACGATGAAAAAGATAAGACACTGAAATCTATGCCCAAAACCGGACTTCATCTTCAACGTTACAAAGGATTGGGTGAGATGAATCCTGACCAACTTTGGAAAACTACGATGGATCCCGAGGCAAGAACGCTTCTACAGGTTAATCTTGATGATGGTGCTGAAGCTGATCATTTGTTTAGCGTTTTGATGGGAAGTGATATACCACCTCGTAGTCAGTTTATTCAGGAAAATGCCAA
>QNAD01000038.1 GCA_003641345.1 Candidatus Zixiibacteriota bacterium
GGATTGCTATTGGTTAACTGTGTAACTCCACGTCATATCGAAGAACTAAAGACAGAGTTAAATGAACTTAAACAGCAAAACCAAAATACACAAGATATGGTCACCCGTATGGACACAATTATTGCTACCAGTGCGGAAGCAAATAATAAAATGCGTAATGATATCCAGTTTTCAGTAAAAGAAATTCAGGAACAAATTTCTGCCTTATTAGAAAATTATAATGACCTACTTACACAATTAAATAAATTAAACAGCAAAGAAAATGTAAAAACTATCATCCATAGTTCTCCCGGTTCTCAACAACAAAACAGTGCAACAATCTATCAGGATAATCAATCTAACGCTTCGGAATTTGATTGTGACAAAGCTTATGATGATGCTTTTCTTCTTGTTCACGGTAGCGAATATGATAATGCCATTACTGAGTTCAAAATATTTCTTGAAAAATGTCCTGAACATTCTTCAATTGACGATGCCTACTATTGGGTAGGCGAAAGTTATTATTTTCTGGGTAAATACCATAAATCCGTAGAATATATGAATAAACTTTATACTGAATTTAGAAACTCCCCCAAAATTGAACAAGCAATCTATAAATTAGCTCGCTCAAATCAGGAACTTGGCAAGACAAAAGAATCGAAAGAATTTTATCAATTACTGGTAAAAGACTATCCAGGAACATTAGAGGCACAGCAAGCAAAAGAGAGACTTAAAGACTTAAAATAAATGCTTCTCGATAAAATAAATGTTAAAATTTACCCCCTCTTTGAAAAACTTCTCAAAGGAGGGGGTTTTTATCAAGTCGAAGAAAGCACTCTTCAGATAACAACTTCCCATATCAACAGTAAAAACCAATTCTTTTCATCTTTAGAATGTGATAATTTTAGAATTGACACTGATCAAAATGGAAAAATCTTATTTATAGAATTATATTCTCCTAAAAAAAGTTGGCTGGTTACTGAAAATATCAAATTCCCGCATAATGCTAATAAAGCAGACATAAGAATATTAGATTTTCGCAAATCTATTGCAATTCCAAAATTATTAACAAATCATAACAATACCATTCTTAAAATAGAATGGTTTAAAGAACATAGCGTCGCTCATTATTTTATAGCTACTGACATTGTATTAGAAGTTAATAACAATTCCCAACTTACATCGATTTGGATAAATAATATTACCAATGACATAGCTGGAAAATCATTAGCAAAATCGAAATAAAACTAATATCCCCACAAATATAAAATTTTTACACCTATTCAACTCGTACGCTAAACAAAAAGCTCGAAAAAACGTTAAATAATAGTGTTTCAATAGATAATAAAAAATCAAGAACTTATTGATTTTGCTTTAATTCACTTGACATAAGCTTGATTTATATAGTAAATTATTAGCTGATTTTAAAGATAATAGTCGGAAATCTCGGGAGATTATGGATTTATGAACAACACTGTTTTTTCAAGGAAATTGTTAATTTTATCGGTTTTTGTAATGAGTCTTCTTACATTAATCATTATCACTGGGTGTGATGATGACGATGATGCTGTAATAACTGGACCTTCAACCGGTGAAGAAGTCACTTGGACTATGGAACGCGGAGATATTGGTAACAATATACTTTATTCTGTCTTTTTTATTAATGCTACCACTGGTTGGGCGGTTGGCGATAACGGCACTATTATTAAATATCAGGACGTCATATGTATTGACACTGTTAATAATATTATAGATTCAAACTTTACAGATTGTCGCTGGAAAAAACTTACCAGTGGCATTACTAACAGTTTGTTTGATGCTTATTTTCTTGATGCAAGCACAGGTTGGGCTGTAGGGCAAAATGGATATATACTAAACACTACTGATGGTGGTGACAGCTGGTCGCTTGACACAACTTATAAAGTCTGTTATTTCGGCCCTAAAACAATTGAAGAAGATATCCATGCTGTATTCTTTAATAGCACAACTAATGGCTGGGTAGTAGGTAAAGACGGTGCTATCTACCGTTATGCTGTTGACAGTGCATGTATTGATACTCAATATAATATCGATACAATAATTGACACATCATTATATGATACATTATTCAATTACATAAATAGCGACACAATTTTTGATACTACTTATTATATTTATGATACAACTTTTGTCTATATAGATTCTATCATAAACTCTATTGACGATGTGACATTTGATACGGTTTGGATAATGATTGATTCAACGCTTAATGAAGAAATAACTGAAACAATTATAGTTGATACTATTGAAGTTGGTATTTTTGATACCCTTGAGTTTATTGTAGATACTATCTATGATTCAATCTCTAACTATCCTGATGAAGTTATGATTGATACCATACATGACACTTCAACAATAATAACCCAAATAGACACATTGACAGGAGACACAATTTCAATTGATACTTTCCTCTCGTTAGTTATTGACACTATAAACAATGATACGATTATTTTCCCTATTCCTGATACAACTTTCAATGTAACTGGCTCTAATATTATTCAAAGCCAATCAGGCTGGTTTTCAGTCTTTACATCAATAGCAGCTAATTTATGGGATGTTTTCTTTGTTGATGCCAATACTGGCTGGGTTACAGGTAATTTGGGTACCATTGCAAAAACCGTTGATGGTGGTTCAACATGGGTAATCCAAGATCCTGGTCTAACCTCACCATTGAAGTCTATTAGTTTTGTTGATAGTCAAACAGGTTGGATTGTAGGGGACAATGGAATTATCCTTCACACGTACGACGGAGGCATAACCTGGGACAAACAATTCCAAAACAGTGCTGATATCAACCACTTTATTGATGTTACCTTTACTGATGAGCTTAACGGCTGGACAGTTAATACAAAAGGTGATGTGTACAGAACAGCTGATGGCGGCAATAGTTGGTATGTTGACCGTCAGGGATTTGAACTTGGCTGGAATTCTATCTTTTTCCTTGATGATACTACCGGATGGGTTGTCGGCTTTGATGGAAATATTATGCATGCTGAATAAATATAAAAATATCTGAATATATTTTAAAAACCCGCTGTTGTTTCAGCGGGTTTTTTTATTACTTTCTACTAATTACAAAATATATGTTTGACATCTTCATTAGGAAGAACATTATTTCCAAATATGAAACGCACAAAACAAAAAATAATTGATGAATTAGAAAAACTAAAAGATAAAATCAATTATCATAATTATCGCTACTATGTATTGGATTTACCGGAAATTTCTGACATTGATTATGATAAAATGTTTGATCGGCTTCTGAAAATTGAAAGCGAATTCCCTGAACTAATTACAAAAGACTCTCCCAGCCAACGAATCGGTGCAAAACCGTCAAATAAATTTGAATCTGTCAACCACCGTATTCAAATGCTCTCACTCAACAAAGTCACCACTATTGAAGAATTTAAAAATTTTGACAGAAAGATAAAAGAAAATCTTGAAACTGATAATGATATAGAATATATGATTGAGCCTAAACTTGACGGTTTGGCTGTTGAACTTGTATATGAAAAAGGAATATTTACAATTGGCTCTACCCGCGGCGATGGAACTATCGGTGAAAATATTACTACTAATTTAAAAACTATTCACGATATCCCTTTAACTTTATCTGAAAAAAGCTCAATGAAATATCCGTTATTAGAAGTTCGGGGTGAAGTATTTATGAGCAAATCAGCATTTGAAAATCTTAACAAACAACTCAAAAATGAAAATTCTCCCACATTAGCCAATCCCAGAAATGCCGCCGCCGGTTCACTTAGACAATTAGATTCAAAAGTCAGTGCCTCAAGAAAATTAAAATTCAACGCTTACGGTATCTCTGAAATGAACCTTCCTGATTTGGATAGTCAGGAATCAACAATAGAATTTTTGAAAAGTGAAAAAATCAGTACAAATAATTTTACCCAAACTGTGTCCGGTCAAAAAGCAGTAATAGAAAAATTTGAGGAATTAACTAATCTTCGACCTAACCTTGATTATGAAATCGATGGCATGGTTATCAAAGTAAATAAATTTAATTTACAGAATATGCTGGGGAAAATTTCACGAGCCCCCCGATGGGCAGTAGCATGGAAATTTATAGCCGAAGAAGCACAAACTATACTTGAAAATGTGGAATTTTCTGTTGGGAGAACCGGTGCAATTACACCGGTGGCAAATTTGAAGCCTATTAATATTGCCGGCGTTACAGTCTCAAATGCATCTTTGCATAACGAAGACGAATTAAATCAACTTGATATTAAAATTGGCGATACGGTTGTTGTCCGAAGAGCTGGCGATGTAATCCCCGAAGTTATATCAGTTGATAAGTCTAAACGACCTAAAAATGCCGCAAAAATCAGTTTCCCTAAAAGATGTCCGTCTTGTAATGAACCAATTTCACGAACTGAAGGCGAAGCGGCTTATCGCTGTATAAATATTTCCTGCCCTGCCCAATTAGAAGGCAAACTGTTTCATTTCGCTTCCAAAACCGGTTTTGACATTGAGGGGCTTGGCGAAAAATTAGCCAAACAACTTATATCCAAAAAAATTGTTAAGGACCCATCCGATTTATTCTATTTGAATTTCGATAAATTAATACAACTTGATTTAATGGCAAGCAAAAGAGCCAGCAACCTTCTTGCTCAAATTGAAAATTCAAAAAAAAGGGAATTGCCAAATATAATTTATGCTCTGGGAATAATTGGCGTAGGTGAAGCAGTGGCAAAATTGCTTGCCGAAGAATTCGGAAAATTTAATATTCTGTTAAATTCTGAGATTGCAACCATTGAACAAATCCAAGGCATTGGTCCTACTATTGCAAAAAACATTTATGATTTTTTCAACAACCCGTCTAATATAAAAATGATTGATAAAATGATAAATGCCGGAGTAGCTTTCCCCGACTTTGTAAACTCAAAAAAGAAAACCAAACTTGTAGGAAAAATATTCGTAATTACAGGTACTCTTGCCCAACCGAGAAAACATTATGAAAATATAATTATAGAAAATGGCGGAAAAGTGACTAAATCTATCTCTGCTAAAACAAATTATCTGCTATGTGGAGAAAATGCCGGATCAAAACTTGCAAAAGCAAAAAAATTAAATATAACTATTTTATCAGAGCCTAACTTCCTGAAATTGGTTTAATCAATAATACCAGACTCAGGGACATAAGCACAGATTATATATCATAAACCTCTGGGTTTATCCCTCTTCACTTAAAATAATAAGTACTTAAACTCAAGCATCTATTCTTTTGTTAGAGAATTAATTTTTTCCTCAAGCTGTTTGATTGTCTTGGTTAGTTTTGTTACTTTGGTTTCTAACTTTTTATAATCGGTCTGTTTGACGAGTTTATAATCTTTGACCATTTTCTGAATATCTTTTGTCGCCTTGCCAGTTTCAGTAGTAACCTTATCTCTCAATTTTGCAGTTGATTTTTCTGCCTTGGCTAGTAATTCCATTACAGCTTTTTTTCTGTCAGATTTATCTAACTCACCTTTTTTAATTAAATCATCAATTATCTTTTCCGCTTTGGTTTTGGTGACCTGCAAAGCTCCTATCGATGCTAATATTGTGTTTTTAAATAATGACATTGATTTTTCACCTCCTAATGAGATAATTTGGCTAAAAATTTCTTTTGACTGTTTTATATCCTCCCAAGATGAAGACTCATTTAACAGAACTCGCCCTAATACTGCAAAAGTAACATCTTCTCCCGAAGAAGTATCAATAATTTTAAACTCAACACCCTCTTTGACCATCTGAGCCAATTCTACATGAGTTATGACCTTGCTTTGTTCCGAGTCATATAATCTTCGGTTTTTATATCTTTTAATTTCTTTCATAATTTAATATAGTGCACTGCACAATAATTGTCAACAAAAAAATGGGGCAGTGCCCCATAATTTTTATGTTACAATTTTCCCAGTTGACATCAATACAATATTTATAATTTCCAGAAGTCTTTCACAGGAAAAAGGTTTTTTGATAAACATATCACCGCCGGATTTAAAAGAACGGCCCATATCATCATTTCTATCTTTTCCGGTTAAAAATATAATTGGTATCTTCGCAAATTGAGGATCTTTTTTCAATTGAGCACAGATATCATATCCATCCATCCCAGGCATCATAATATCCAGAAGAACAATTTCCGGTTTAAACTGCTGTGCTAAATTAACTGCTTCCATAGCCGAATTTATAGTTTTAACTTTAAAACCAAACTCAGTTAAAAAAGTATCAATAATTTCTGTGATTTCCGGTTCATCATCAATTACCAAGACTTTTGCAGTTTCTTTTTGTACGTCTGTAGTCATAAGACTCTCTTTTATATTAAATGCTATATGTTTTTAGAAACGGCTCCCATAGCCAATTTAACAACATCTATCAATTGCGAATTAGTAAATGGTTTAGTAATCATAGAAGCTCCTCCTGTCATAAACACCTTATTGGCTTCACTTTCAGGATTCAAACCAGAGATATAAATAACTGGCGTAGATTCCAATTCACTAACACTTTTTAGTTTCATAGTTGTTTCATAACCATCCATTTCAGGCATATTAATATCCATAAAAATCAAATCAGGTTTTAACTCTGTGGCTTTCTCAAACCCATCTTTACCATCAGTAGCCGTGTAAATCTGATAACCTTCATGTGACAATACATTCTCCACTACAGATGCCATCATTTTATCATCATCTATTACCAGTATTTTTCCTTTTGGAGATTTCTCTTTATCTACCATATTTTTCTTTCTTGTTACAAAATCTCTAATAATAGTATCGACTCTTTAGGTAACAATTTAATGTTTATTTCAAATTAAATTGCTTACGATATCTCATACAAAGCCATTTTTAATTGCTAATAAGTATAGAAAGATATATTCTTGAATTATGGTAGAATCGACAGAAAAAAAGTATATTGTCAGAAATAAAAAAGCCAGACATGACTACGAAATCAAAGATACTTACGAAGCTGGCATATCTTTAAAAGGCTCCGAGGTTAAGTCTTTGCGGGAGGGGAAGATAAATATCAGCGATGCTTATGCACTTGTTGAAAATGGCGAAGTTGTATTAAGAAACCTCCATATTTCTCCTTATAAAATGGCTCAGGACACGCTCGATCCAATCAGACCCAGAAGGTTACTGCTTAAAAAAAGAGAGATAAGAAAAATTAAGAGTTTAACCGAACAAAAGGGACTTACCTTAATACCACTATCACTATATTTTTCCCGAAATTTAGTTAAAATTGAACTCGGAGTAGCTATTGGGCGTAAAAAGTATGATAAACGTAATGCAATTGCCAAGGCAGATGCAGACAGAAAAATAAAGCAAGCAACTAAAAGAGATTATTAAATGAAACGTTTCCAATTTATAAGCCTTATAACATTAATATTAATCTCTTTAAGTTTTCAACAACCATTAGCAGGTCATATTGATGTTCATATTTCCGGAACTACCGAGAAGATTGAATCATTCGAAGAAAATGATATTGAATATATTTCATTATCAGAATTAGTTGAAATTTTAGGTGGATATCTTGACTGGGTTATCGTTGGACATAAAGTAAAATTTATCGACGGAAACAATCATTTTATTTTTGACATAGATTCACCTTATTTTAAACTAAACGATTCAGTTTTCAATATTACCTATCCGGTTTTATATAAAAAAGGAAAACTATTCGTTCCACCTTTTACTTTCATAAAATTTTTAGACAGAACTCTGCCTCAAAAAATTATTTACAGTGAATCTCAAAATAATATTACAATAAATTCTGAATATTTTAATGTTACTGATTTTTCCGCTTCAAGAAAAACTAACGGTCTTTTAATTGAAATCTTTTTGACTAATTCAATGAATTACGAAGTATATTTAAGCGAAGGCAACTGGGTCAATGTGGTTATTCGGGATGGTATTTTAAATTCCTCAAAAATTCTATCCCATAAAAATTCTCGCTACATGTACAAATTAAAAACCCATCAGGCAAATAACTCTGGGCAGATATCGTTTCGTCTAAAAAGAAATATAACCAAATGGCACCATAAACTTGAATTCGACCCGCCACGTATTCAACTTGCTTTTAATGATATAAATTTTGAGCTGGAAGCAGAAGATAGTCAGCCGACTATTGGACCTGATAAAAAAGTTGATGTTATTGTTATTGACCCCGGACACGGCGGCAAAGATTATGGTGCAATTGGCCAAAAAGGCACCAGAGAAAAAGATGTGGTATTAAAAATAAGCAAAGAACTGGCAAAACTTATTCGTGATGACAAACAATTCAAAGTCATTATGACCAGAGACCAAGATAAAACTATCTCACTGGAAAAAAGAGCAAAAATTGCCAATGATGCCTCGGCTGACCTGTTTATCTCTATTCACGCCAACTCATCACCCAAAAAATATGTTAAAGGTTGGAATGTCTTTTTCCTTGCTCAGGCAAAAAATGATTCTGCCCGTTCAGTTGAACAGTTGGAAAATAGCGCTTTCTTAAAAGAACAATATTACGAAGACGAAGAAGAAACCTCTGCAAAAATTGACCCTATTTTGTCTATCCTCAATGAAATGATTATGACCGAATTCCAATCAGAATCTTATGATCTGGCGATGATGATTGACAGGGAATTTAGGCGTAATATTAAAATACCGGCCAGAGGGGTTGACCAGGCAGGATTCTTTGTTTTAAATAAAGTTTATACCCCTTCGGTTTTAATTGAAAGTGGTTTTATCTCCAACAAAGAAGAGGAAAAACTACTTAAATCAAAAAAATATCAAAAGACAATAGCTGAATCTATTTATAAGGCTATTAAACGGTTTAAATTAAAATATGAAAGCAATTAAAAAGGCAGGTACACAATGACCCAAAACGGACCAATAGGGATTTTTGATTCGGGTGTCGGTGGGCTGACTGTCGCCCGAGAGATATTTAAAAATCTTCCCGGTGAGAATGTAGTTTATTTTGGTGATGTCGGAAGAACCCCGTACGGCGGTCGTTCCAAGGAAATAATATTTGAGTTTACGCGGCAGGACATTGCTTTTTTAGTGGAACGAAAAGTCAAATTTATTATCTGTGCCTGTAATACTGCTTCATCGGTTGCTCTGAATGAATTAAAAAAAGAATACCCGATTGAGATGATTGGCGTTATTGAACCGGGAGCTAAAACAGCAGTACAAAAAACTAAAAACGGAAAGATTGGTATTATTGGCACCAACGCAACTATCGGCTCAAATGCTTACGCCAAATATATTCATGCTATCAATCCGGACTTAAAAGTATTCTCTCTCGCCTGTCCCCTGTTTGTTCCACTGGCAGAAGAAGCATATATTAACAAAGATGCCACATACCTTATTGCCCGTGATTATCTGCAAACTATGCTTGATGTTGAGATTGACACTCTCGTTCTTGGATGCACCCATTACCCATTGTTAAAACATATTATTCAGGAAATTGTCGGAGAAAATGTAAAACTAATTGACAGTGGCGAAGAAACCGCCAAAGAAGTAGTTGGAAAATTAACCGAGTCTAATTTATTAAATCCACAGATAGAAACTGATATTACTGCTGTGGGTAAGCATTCATATTATGTTTCCGATGTCCCTGAACGATTTGAAAAAGTAGCATCCTACTTTTTAGGTCAAGTCGTTGATAACATCACCAGAGTTGATATCAGTAAGTATTAGAATTAACCAATAAATAATCAGGTGATACCTGTGCAAATAGTGCTGGCGACAAATAACGAAGATAAAATCAGGGAGATTAAAAACCTACTTGATGACCTTCCCATAACTATCCTGAGTCGAGATGACTTTTTAGAGTTCCCCGATATCGAAGAAACCGGAACTACCCTAAAAGAAAACGCTCTGCTAAAAGCATCCGGCATTGCCAAGTTTTGTGAACTGCCGGCTTTAGCCGATGATACCGGACTTGAGGTTGATGCTTTAGACGGTGCCCCCGGAGTATATTCTTCCCGCTTTGCAGGTGAAAATGTAAGTTACCGTGATAATTATGAAAAACTGATAGCTGATTTAAAAGATGTTCCTACTGAAAAAAGAACGGCACGGTTTCGGACTGTTATTGCAATAGACTGGCAGAATGGTGAGCGTGAAACTGTTGAAGGTATTGCTGAGGGACTTATCACCAAAGATGTAAGTGGTGAGCAGGGGTTTGGATATGACCCGATATTTTATCATACTAAATCTAAAAAACGGTTTTCTGAAATGACGGTGGAAGAAAAAAATCTGGTTTCTCATCGGGGATTGGCGTTACAGAAAATCCGTGATATAATAATTGAGCGAATCAATAAATTCAGACAATAAAAAAAACAGCGGCTTTTGGCAAACCGCTGTTTTTAACCACTAATAGCAATACTGGTTTTAAGTCTTATGTAATAAA
>QNAD01000039.1 GCA_003641345.1 Candidatus Zixiibacteriota bacterium
CGCTTTAATTAGTGGCATACTAGCTACGCCGCCACTGATACGAAAAATCTGTCCCTTTTTAAGTTTCAATGAATAATGAATTAAAACTTTCGCTAAACGTTCAATTCTCGAATCCATAATCTCTCTCCCGAGCTAAAGTGCTCCTTCAATTTTTAATAGTTTCTTTTTCATTTCAAGCCCTCCCCCATATCCACCTAATCCATTTGAAGCTAATACTCGATGGCATGGAATAATAATCGGGATTTTATTGGTAGCATTGGCAGACCCTACCGCACGCGAGGCTTTGGGATTTCCTATCGCTTTTGCAATCTCACCATATGTTTTTGTTTTGCCATAAGGGATTTTTGAAATCTCCGTAAGAGCTTTTTTTCTAAAAGGAGTTGTTTGCAAATCAAGTTTCATGCTGAATTTTTTGAGTTTACCATTAAGATATTTCTCAATCTGTTTTTCTACTTGCTTATTTATAGAACCACCACGTTCAATTTTCCAATTTGGATAATTCTTCTTAAGCAAATCTTTAAAATATTGCACCGGTTCTCCGGGCAAAGTTAAAATCGCTAATCCCTTAGATGTTGACGCTATTCTAATTGTTCCAATTTTGCTTTTGAATGAATGAGTATATAATATATTTTCTTTCGTCATTGTAATTCCTCTAATAATTTAGGTAGTTCAGCTATAGATTTAATATTATAATCAGGGTTAGCACTGGCAGTTTTTTCTTGTCCCCCATAAGGAGACTCAACTGCAATAACTTGTAATGGTATAGCCTTGGCGGCAAAAATATCATTTACAGTATCACCTATTACAATTGAATCTTCAGCCTCAACATTCATCCTTTTCATAGCCTCAAGAAAAGCATCCGGAGCAGGTTTCACATGATCAACTTCGTTCCCCCCGACAAAAGCATGAAATTTATCCATCCAATCAAACATCTTAGCAATGCCAATCACATGATTTCGAATTTTGGTTGTGGCAATTGCCATTTTGTAATTCTGTTTTTGAAGAATGTCCAATGTTTCTTCAACCCCCGGCAACATATAAGTAGAACGAACAACTGTTTCTGACGCTTTTATCTGAAAATGATGACATAGCTCTTTAACCGGTTTATCGGTAAAATTTGGATACATTTGTGTAAGCGGATAGCCAATATATGTTTTGATAATTTCCGGAGATTGTTCCGGCTCACCCATCTTTCTTAATGAGTAATTGACTGCTTCGACTACCCCACCTGAAGAATCAATCAAGGTCCCGTCTAAATCAAAAATTAAATTTTTATATCTGCTCAAAATAGATTTGTTACTTTTCCTTTTATATCCTCAAGCGGGACAGAATATACTCTATCTACTGCACCAAATTTCAATGTGATAATTAAAATAGAATAAATATCTCCTCTTGTCAATTCCGTTTCTCCTTGTAAAGTCCAATTTTGAGATAAACCATCATAATCCGGCAATCCATTAACAATAACAACTCCATCGATTATTTCAATATCCTCATCCGGAAGACCAACAACAATTCCGGTATGTTTAAAATCTGATGAATCCAAAAACCTGACAATATCATATCTGTTTGGTAAAGCATGAAGAAATGGCTTATCCATAAAAAAGAGATTTACTGTATAACTTGTCGGTTCAGTTTTCAAAATCGTTTTGCTTTCGAATATAGGAGATAGTTCATTGTTTTGATGAATATAAACTTCGGGGAAATTCCTTAAATAATAATTCCCAAATGCTACCGGAACTACAAATTGATATACCAACCCTATTACAAAAAAAATCAATAGAGCTCTACTGTTTCTGGTGAAATTCTTCTTCTTAACTTTAATCGTTTTATGAATATCTACAAAAGTGAAAAAATAGAATACGACAGGAATTCCAAATAATATAATTTTCACCCAAAGAGACAGATTGATAAAAAAGGAGACAAAAAACAGAAAAGAGGCGATCAAAGTTACCAAAAATACAAATACCCCAAATAAAGTTTCTTTCCAAAAAAGATGTCCTAACCCGGGCATCAGAATGTTGAGAATAATTGCATATGTTTGACTTTTAATAAATCTACTGAACATTATATCCTTTCTTATGTACAAAATTAGTACAATAAGTTACTGTCAAATAATTCAAACCACCTAATTCAGTATTTTAAAATAGCTTAGTTTAATTATTCTAATTATTAATACCGATAAATTGACATAATGTTACGTTAAATAAATAAAAGAACTTCGTATTTTAGGATATTATTATACTCTTAATATTGACAACTTAATACTATCAATATCCGGAACAGTTTTTGCTTTTTTAGCATATAAGTAATAGATAGATAGCAAATTAAAGCTGGAGTTATTATGTCAGCTTGACATTTGTAATAGGATAGAGTTAGATTATAAAAAACTAAAAATAATTTGGAGGATTTAATGTTTCGATATACTACACAACTTTTTGGAATTACAATTTTTGCTTTAGCCTTAATCTGGGTTGTCGGTTCCGGCGAAGCAGTTCAAAATACTGGAACATTTGAAGAACCAGTTTTATGGGTTAATGATACAGTTCATATTGATATCGAACAGAGTTCTGATAAAGAAGACTCTCCGATGCTCAAACGGGATTCTTTTCTAAAAGATGTTAAAAAACTTACTCAAACCGCATTTAATATCCGCAATAATTACATGGAAGATGTTGATACTCATGAAATTATTAAAGCCGGAATGCGCGGAATGCTTTCTGATTTGGACAGATTCTCTGTATTAATGGAAAAAACATCTTATGATGCTTTGATGGAATCAACTCACGGCAAATACGAAGGTTTGGGGATGCAGATTGATTCACGCGATGAATATATTAGAATTATTACTCCAATTGAAGGTACTCCTGCATATCGTAAAGGTCTTCATGCCGGCGACTTGATTGTCGAAATCAATGGAAAATCTACCAAAGATATGACGTCAAGTGATGCCTCTAAACTTATGCGCGGTAAAGCAGGAACATCTATTACTCTCAGCATCAAAAGAACCGGACTGGCAGACCCAATTGAATTTGAGATAGAACGTGCAATAATCGAATTAAAATCAGTAAATTATTCCGGAGTTGTCCCCGGAACTGATATTGGCTATGTAAGACTTTCCAGATTTGCTGAAGAAACTTCTCATGAGCTAAGGAAAGCAATCAATGAACTAAATAAACAAAATATTTCTTCCTTGATTTTCGATTTGCGTAGTAACGGCGGTGGTCTTTTAGATCAAGCTACTGAAACAGCCGAACTATTTCTTGAAGAAAATAAAGAAATTGTCTATACAAAAGGCAAATATGAAGACAGTGAACGCCATTACTATTCATCTCGCCCGCCAATTTTTGGCGATAAACCGTTATTGATATTAACCGATGGCGGTACTGCCTCGGCATCAGAAATTGTCTCGGGTGCTATTCAGGATTGGGACCGAGGCTTAATATTAGGAACGCAAACTTATGGCAAAGGCTTAGTTCAACAGATATTTCCTATTTCCTCTGATGGTTCAATGGCATTAAAATTAACTACCGCCAAATATTACGTACCATCAGGGAGATGCATCCAAAAACCGGAAACTCAAAGTAAAAAAAGTAGTCCACATGACACCATTGAGGAAGAAGCCGAGGAATCAGATTCCATATCTGTCAAGGAAGAAGAGATTTACTACACTAATGGCGGACGCATCGTTTACGGTGGCGGAGGAATTATCCCCGATATCGAAATTGAAAAAGAAACATGGAAGCCGATTGAAATTAATTTAGTGCGTGAATCAATGTTCTTTGATTTTGCAGTAAAATATGTTTCGGAAAATCCGGACACCAAACCTAATATTGAAATTACTCCTGCTATTATCGAACAATTCCGTCAATTTACTATCGATAAAGAATTTGAGTACAAAACTTCATTGCAATACGCCCATGAAAAACTCCTGAATACTATCAAAGATGAAAACAAAGAAGAACTGTTCGCTGAACAACTGGAAAAGATTGAAGCTCTTATTGAAAAAGAAAAAGAAAAAGATTTTGATAACTCGAAAGAATACATCCAACGCTTAATTAAACGTGAAATAGTTTCCGCCATTGCCGGCGAAAGAGGCGTTTATGAAGAAATTATTCTAAAAACTGATAAATCAGTTCAGCAAGCTGTAAAAATTCTTTCAACCCCAAATGAATATTCCAAGCTACTGACCAATGACAACGGCCAAGGATAAATAGAAAATTCAGATATAAAAAAAGGCACTCAAATTGAGTGCCTTTTTTGTATTAATAACAGAGACAAATAAGTCATGTTGAGCGAAATCGAGACATGGCTTATTAAAATTTCATGAGATTAGATTGAGTCAGATGTTTCAATGACACCTTCTTTAAATTCTCTAAACAGCCAGACTTTATCATCTAAAATCAATTTAAATACAATTGGCCGGTCTTTTAAATGAGTGCTGTCCATGATAAAACAATCAATCTGAGCAATATCAAATGAATAAATTATATTAGCTCCGCCAAATTGTTCAAACTCAAAAGCATCGTAACGTTCCGGAATATTATAAACAAATTGAAGCAGTGAATCCGAAGTCAGTTTTTCATCGAGCATTTCTACAGACAACAACGAATCTATCGCTGCTCGATTTTTCTGTTTTACCGCCTGTTGTAATTTGAACAACTGATTTTTTATTTCAGGGATATAATCCCTCGAGGGTGTCTTTTCTTTACATCCACTCCAACTAGCAAGTAATAATATAAGTGTAACTAAAATAATTCTTTTCATTGTGCCCTCTGACTTTTTTGTCCATCCATCTTAAACTGGCCGTTACCGGTTCTTTTCAATACTCCACCCTCAACTAATTTTTCAAGGGTGCGAGTTGCAACCAGATTCCAGAACCAATAGCGATGCCCAAAAGTAACTTTATAATGCCCAAATTTGTCAGCTATTTTAAATAATTTATTATAAACTTCAGTAAGGTAAATATGATGTTTTTCACCCATAGCATTTACAATAGGGACTATAGCGTTTGTATCCAAAGTAAAAATTTCAGGGTTAAATTTCTTATCATAAAAATTATTGGTAGCCCATCTAAGACGCATCCGTTTATATCGTTCATCATCACACTTAAAAACTGGGATGCTATCACCAAATTGGAATTGATAACTACTATTATTAAAATTTATTGAATAAAAATGGGAACCGTTAAAAACATCGCCGCCTTGAACTGCATACATATAATAAGGAATGTGTGCTTTGCAAAAATTAGTATTATCATATATTATCAGAGGGATATCTCTGGTTATAAAATTTTGTCCAAGTTCATACCATAACAAAAAAGTACCAATTACTGCATACGGATTATATGTAATTACGCCACCATCAATAAATTCATTACTGTCTGCAGATATAAGTCCTTCTTCAACTAAACTGTCGCGAAGATTAAAGTACAAAGGCATATCATTTTTGATTGCACTTGATAAATAATCAGCTGTTTCCAATGCAAGCTGTCTTGAAACTTCCGCCTCATCAACAGTAATTACCGGAAAATTTAATGAATATTCCCCTTGTTCATTATTAATATAATTACTTTGCACTAACAACGATAACAACTTGCTAACAATCTCAACATCAACTTTTGCTATCTCAGCAATTTCTTTAGTTGTTTTACCTTCCTGAACCATAAAAAGTAAAACTCTTGAGAATTCAGATCTAAATTCAGAACCATTATCAACCATAGGAGGTAAAGTAATTTTTTCATTCAAATATGAATAAATTTTTTCCGGTATTCTCGGCTTAAGGAAAAATGGTTGTTCAAAAAATTTCTGCGAAGGCAATATTTCATCAAGAGTATCCACCACATCATAAAATGTAAACTTTAAATCAGTTTGACCAAAATTTGCAGGAATATTAAACTTTGCATACGTAATCTTTGATTCAAATGGAATCAGATAAGTGTTTGTATGAAAATTTTTATTTGAACTAAGAGTTGCGCCATGAGAGTTTATTTCTATTTTGATAGTTATAAATTTCAAATTATCAGTATTGTTACTGATTTCAATCGGAATTGACATCTCTCCCCATTTAGTCTTGGATAATTCAATCTCACCAACCACAATTTCCGGTTGAGCAATAACATTTGAAAACGGTACAATAGTTATTAAAATTGTTAAAATAAATTTAATCAGATTCATTTTTTTCTCCTGTTAATACTTTGGCAGCCAATTGACCACAAGCGGCATCAATATCCTGCCCTCTACTTTTTCTTATTGTTACAGCAATATTTATTTTCACTAATTCTCGTCCAAACCAATTTACCTTTTCATCGGAAGGCCTCTTAAAAGGCAACTTATCTACCTCATTATAAGCAAGAATATTTATTTTACACTTTAATCCATGAATTAGTTTACTCAATGCTTTAATATCTTCAACTTTATCATTAAACCCTTCAAATATAATATACTCAAAAGTTACGGGCAAATCAGTCTTTCGAGTATAATATTTAATAGCTTCCGTAAGTTTATCAAGTTTAAAAGTCTCGGCAATCGGCATTATCCGTGTTCGTTTACCCTGTGTTGCTACATGTAATGAAAGTGCTAAATTAACTTTAAGGTTTTCATCAGCTAATTTTTTAATTTTTGGAGAGACTCCGGAAGTTGACACGGTAATTTTTTTAGGAGAAATATTCAATCCATTTCCCGAAATCATAATTTTAATAGCCTCAATCAGATTTTCATAATTATTAAACGGTTCACCCATCCCCATAAAAACAACATTGGAAAAAACATTTGATCTAAAAGATTTATTAATAGCTAAAAGCTGACCAACTATCTCCCCAACAGTTAAGTTACGAATAAACCCCATTGTTCCAGTTGCACAAAATTTACATCCAAGAGCACAACCAACCTGCGATGATATACAAAGTGTATTGCGGCCATTTCCATCCGGAATAAGCACTGATTCGAGTGGTTTGTTGTCTGAAAGATTAAATAGAATTTTTTTTGTCCCATCAGAAGATTCGGCAATATTAGCTATCCTGAGTCCTTCTATTGTGTATTTTTCAGATAGCTCATTACGTATATCTTTGGAAAGGTCAGTCATTTGGTCAAATGATTTAATCTGTTTGTTATATAACCATTTGAACAGTTGGCGTCCTTTATATGGTTTTTGACCAAATTGGGCAAATAGTTCTATAAGCTGGCATTCGGTATATCCGAGAATATTGATTTTTTTCATATTATTGTAATTTATAAAAATCTTACCATAAATCAACAGGCAATGCAAACATCAGCTGTTTTTACTTATTAGTCAAAGTAGAACAGTATTATCAAAAATAGAGTGAAAAATATTAAGGATTTAACGATATTACAGATAAGAAATAATCATCTTGACAAAATTGTATAAACAACCTATACTCTTTTTTCATTCGGGGTGTGGCGCAGTCCGGTAGCGCGCTTGCTTTGGGAGCAAGATGTCGGAGGTTCAAATCCTCTCACCCCGATTTGATTATTCCACTCTTAACTTATTATTTGGTGGCTGTATATTATTAATGATACAACATATTTCATCAATATTACATCGGGCACACTCAGACCTTCGACGAACAGAACATATCTATATGATACTTATTGCTCTAATTATTGGATTATTGGGTGGATTATGTTCTGTTGGATTCAGAGAACTTATACATATTATTCAACTCGGTTCATGGTCACAGAGCGGTAATTTAGTTGATCATATTCGCACTCTTCCTTGGTGGTGGAAAATAGGAATTCCAACTTTTGGCGGTCTGTTAGTTGGCCTCATTATTCACAACTTCGCCCGTGAAGCTAAGGGACATGGTGTACCAGAGGTTATGGAAGCTGTCGCACTTCGTGGAGGACGTATCCGCCCTCGAATCGTCTTTGCCAAAATGATTGCTTCGGGAATTTGTATTGCAACTGGTGGCTCTGTGGGAAGAGAAGGACCAATTGTTCAAATTGGCTCATCGCTTGGCTCGACAATTGGTCAATGGCTAAAAATCAGTGAGGGACGTTTACGAACCCTTGTCGGTTGTGGGGCGGCGGCAGGTATTGCGGCAACTTTCAACGCTCCAGTAGCTGGAACGCTATTTGCCGTAGAAGTTATCCTTGGTGACTTTGGCGTTTCTCAGTTTTCACCGATTGTAATATCGTCGGTTAGTGCAACTATAGTTAGCCGGTATTTCAACGGTGATTTCTCAGCATTTAATGTTCCTGCGTATAGCCTTAATAATCCACTTGAAATTTTTGCTTATGCCACATTAGGAATTATTGCCGGTTTTGTAGCTGTTGCATTTGTTAAATCATTATACAAATTTGAAGATATTTTCGAAAATCTCTCTATGTATCCGCCACTCAAGACAATCATCGGCGGTTTCCTTATTGGTCTTATAGCATTAAAATATCCTGAAGTTTTAGGTCTCGGATACGAGACAATAGACCAAGCTCTTAACGGAAACATGATCATAGATTTACTTCTAATTTTGATAGTCGTAAAGATATTTGCGGTATCCATTACAATTGGTTCGGGAGGTTCAGGCGGCATTTTAGCTCCCTCGCTCTTTATAGGAGCGATGACTGGAGGTGTCATTGGAATGGCAGTAAATATCCTATGGCCGGGAGCTGTTGCTAGCCCCGGTGCGTATGCATTAGTAGGTATGGGAGCAGTTGTAGCGGCTGGCACTTATGCCCCGATTACAGCTATCCTGATTATATTTGAGCTTACAAATGACTACAAAATTATTCTTCCATTGATGATTAGTTGTATTATCGCAACTATTCTGGCTGCAAAAATCCAAGAAGGATCGATTTATACAATTAAATTATTACGACGAGGTTTAAATATAAACAAAGGGCGCTCAATCAATGTAATGGAAGACTTAAAAGTTAAGACTATTATGAAGAAAGATTTTGCCACAGTTCCGGTCAATGCACAATTAATGTTGATTGTCTCACGCTTTATCGAGCATCCCGGAAACTCACTATTTGTAATTAATGAAAATCGCAACCTTTGCGGGCTTATTACATTGGATGAAATTCGTCCTATTATGGCAGATGCTCAATCCCTACAAAGCCTGCTGATTGCAAAAGATTTGATGATTGAACACGGTTTCCCTAAATTTTCTCCCGATGATAGTTTAGCTATCGTTATGAAGCACCTTGGCAGTAATTCATATGATCTTCCTGTGCTGAGTAATGGTGAAATCATTGGCAGTATCTGGCCTGAAAATGTCATTGCCCTATATAATGAAGAAATTTTCAAACGTGATATGGCTTCTGGAATGAGTACTCTTTTAGGCAAAGAATCACACGAAACATCAATCCCTGGTATCCATAACTCGAGGTTGAACGAGATTGAGGTCCCCTATCGGTATGTAGGCTATACAATAGCTGAACTTAATATTCGTAAAAAATTCGGTGTAACAATACTCTTGGTAAGAAGAAAGAAAAAAGATCAGGACGAACTTGTAGATGCTATACCAGATGCAGACACCAAACTCCTGAGTGGTGATATATTGTTATTGATGGGAACAGATCAAGGACTAAGACACTTTGAACTCGGTTAAGCCGTACGATTTGAATCTGTAAGTCATTTTTTTTTGATTAGACTACACACGGTTTATCTCGGTCTATCACCCAAAACTATAAAATATAATTTAACAATTCCAAATCCTTTCACCCCGATTTGATTAATATATTTATTTTTTAATCTCCACCAAGCAAGTATATTCTAAACATGTAATCACTTTACCGACCGCAACTTATTACATACCTTAGGTTAATTATGAAATTTTTACCAACTACAAAAGATGAACTAATAAAACTCGGATGGGACCAGCTTGATATAATACTTATCTCAGGCGATAGTTATATTGATTCGCCATATATAGGGATTGCTGTTATAGGAAAGTACTTGCTAAAAAATGGCTTTAGAGTCGGGATCATTGCACAACCTGAGTTGAAATCAGAACAGGATATTATGCGTCTTAGCGAACCGAAACTGTTCTGGGGTGTCAGCGGTGGATCAGTTGATTCGATGGTAGCCAATTATACAGCCACAAAAAAGAAAAGAAAATCAGACGATTTCACTCCTGGTGGAATCAATAACCGAAGACCCGATAGGGCGGTAATAGTTTATAGTAATCTCATTCGTAAATATTTCAAAAACACAAAACCGATTGTTCTGGGCGGAATCGAAGCAAGCCTGAGAAGAGTAACACATTACGATTATTGGTCAGATAAAATTCGTAAATCAATTCTGTTTGATGCCAAAGCGGACGCCCTCATTTATGGCATGGGTGAAAAAACTGTTTTGCAATTAGCAAAAGCTTTTAAACAAAACGAAGACTGGCAAAA
>QNAD01000040.1 GCA_003641345.1 Candidatus Zixiibacteriota bacterium
CCGCGACATCCGGTTATCAATAGTTTAGAATAACTCATCGGCATCTAACAGTACATTTTCCAAGTATTGTTTGTATGAGTTATCATTCATGTCATGTATGATCTTTTGAAGTTTTGATTTATCAATGAAATTCATTTTGAAAGCTATCTCTTCAATACAGGCAATCTTTTGCCCTTGCCTTTTTTCAATAGTAGCAATAAACTCACCGGCTTCAAGCATGCTTTCCTGTGTTCCGGTATCAAGCCAGGCTATACCTCTTCCAAGCTTCACAACGTTTAAGTCATTAAACTTTAAATATGCATTGTTTACATCGGTTATTTCCAACTCACCTCTATTGGAAGGCTGGAGCGACTCGGCAATACTTACTACTTTAGAATCATAAAGATATAGGCCTGTGACAGCATAATTTGATTTTGCTTTTACAGGTTTTTCTTCAATTGAGACAACGTTGCCATTTTCCTTAAACTCAACAACTCCATACCTCTCGGGATCATTTACTTTATAACCGAACACCAATGCCCCACCACCAAAATTCTGTACGTGTTTTCGATACTCGATTGAACCATAAAAGATATTATCACCCAAAATTAGCATCACATTATCATCACCGATAAACTCTTTTCCAATCAAAAATGCCTGAGCTATTCCCGCCGGTTTGTTCTGAACTTTATATTCAATGTTAAGACCTAAATCTGAACCTGATTTGAAAAGCTGTTCAAATTGCGGCAAATCTTTTGGGGTCGAAATAATTAAAATATCTCGGATACCACATTCCATAATCGTTGAGAGTGGGTAATAAATCATCGGTTTATCATAAACCGGCAGTAACTGCTTACAAGCAACCTCAGTTATCGGATATAACCGCGTACCGCTTCCGCCAGCTAATATTATACCTTTTGTTTTCTTTTCTGACATCTATTAAAACCTAACGATTAGTGTACATATTTTCATAATATTTCAAATAATTTCCGCTACAGCAATTATCTAACCATTCATTATTTTCCAAATACCATTCAACAGTAGTTCTTAAACCATTTGAGAACTTGTACTTTGGTGTCCACCCAAGTTCCCTTTCAATAAGAGAAGCATCAATAGCATATCTTTTATCGTGACCTGGACGATCCTTAACAAATGTTATCAATTTTTCATGGCTCTTTCCACCGAGTTTCTCATCCAAAATCGAGCAAATCAATTTTATCAATTCGATATTTGTTATTTCATTGTGCCCGCCTACATTATAAGTCTTCCCTGATCCACCTTTATGAAAAACCAGATCAAGTGCTGTACAATGATCTTCAACATACAACCAATCCCGAACATTCTTACCATCCCCATATACCGGTAACTGTTTTCTGTCCTTGCAATTTTTTATCATCAACGGTATAAGTTTCTCTGGAAATTGATACGGACCATAATTATTAGAGCAATTAGTTGTTACCACATCAAGCCCATAAGTCTTATGATACGCCCTTACCAAATGGTCACCCGATGCTTTCGACGCTGAATAAGGCGAGTTCGGCTTATAAGATGTCTCTTCGGTAAAAAAACCTTCATCCCCCAATGATCCATAAACTTCATCAGTGGATACGTGATGAAACCGAAATGGCTCCCCGTCCATATGTTTCTCTCTGACAATTTCTAATAGATTGAACGTTCCAATAATATTTGTACTGATAAAATCACCTGGACCGTCGATCGAACGATCAACATGGGACTCGGCCGCCAGATGAATTAAAGAATTAACATTAAATTCTTTAAAAATATCCCGAAGCGTCTTTACGTCACGAATATCAACCTTTTTAAAGGAGTAATTATCAAGATTTTCTATCTTTTTAAGATTTGACAAATTTGCTGCATATGTCAAACAATCGATATTAATAAAATTATAATCTGGATATTTCGGCACCAAGTAAAGCAGTAGATTAGAGCCAATAAACCCAGCACCTCCCGTTATAAGAATATTTTTCTTTGTACTATCATTATCCATAATATTTGATATCAATTTACAATCATACCACTTGATTAACAACAATTATTTTAGAATGGGAATTATCCGAGGATAAGCATAAAAAATAACACTACACTGAATTGATTTTGCGGATACACATTTTCATTTCGTTGCCCCACCAACTGAGCCAGGTGTTTTGGGTAGCTCATATTAATTTATATTCTCCTATGTCTAAATGCATTTATTGATTTTAATATCAAAATAACTGCAAAACCTGTCATAGTTGAGAAAGCCGCACCTACCATACCATAAGCCGGCACCAAAATAAAATTAGCTATTACTGCCACCACTAAAGCAACCAGAGTTGAAAATATAATCGAAAAATCCATCTTTCTGACAAATAAACTGTAATGAGGTATATAGCTAATGGCAAGTAGAGAAGTGTTAACTAACATCAAATAAAATATATTTAGATTATCATTGAAAATCTCTTTATTTACTAATTTTAAAACAGGTTTTATTGATATTAGCTCTCCAATTATTAAAATGACAAGACCGAGAACAATTCCTTTCATCATTTTCCGCATCGATAATTTATATTGATCAAAATCTTTTTTTTGAAAAGACTCTATTAATTTTGGATAGATAATCATTATCACCCCAGTAAATATTGCAACTTGGGCTACATTAGCAATATTGAAAAAAAAAGTGAAAACGCCTACTTCAGCTTCACTATAATAAATCTTCAAAAATATCCGATCAAGATGTTGCATAGTAACAAAAGCTAAGGTTGCAACTAAAAGAGGAAGTGAAATACTAATCCCTTTTTTGATTCGTCCCCAATCAACAGATTTCTCAAATATAATATTCCATGGCAATTTTCGTAAAGCATAACAAGCTAAGATAATACTCAAAATTATACCAATTACCCACCCAAACCATATTGTTGGAAGTTCCCGTAAATCAGGTTCTTCAATCAAAAAGTAAATAATTATATAAACCCAAAAACCAGTACGGAAAAATAAAGACAAATTCGCAACGGCAGATTTTGATAGTACTACTAAAATTCGGTTTAGTTCTTCGGAAAAATGCTCAAAAACAAATATCAGATAAAACCAGAGCATATATTTCCAAGGAAGAATTTCAACTATAAATAAAATACTCAATAGTGGCAAAAAAAACAGATAGGATGACAAGTGTAAAACAAATTGATCTTTTATATAGTAAACATATTGCGAGCTTTCTACAGCTAAAATTTCACGAGCGTTAAAATGGTAAAAATCCAGACCAACTAAAATTATTGAAATAGATATACTCAGATTCATAAGCCCCCATATGCCGAGTTCCTCAGGAGACAATAGGCGTGCCATTACAAACATCAGAAAAAATTTACTTACTAATGATATACCACGAAGGATTAAATTTGTTAGACTATTTTTAACCATATTTGAATTTAATAGGTTTTCATGAATTATTATAAATTTTTGATAGAGTATATTTCATCTGATAAATTTTCAATGTCAGTTTTTTTACTCTCCCCCGTCATAACCAACAGGAAATCTACTTCAAGATTATCCGCTAACTTCCTATCGGTATATAACCTATCCCCTATAACCAGAACTTCATCTTTTGAATAATCAGAAATCAACGAATCAATCATCTCAGAATTTGGCTTTCCCAAAATAATCTCAGGATAACGATTACTGGCTATAAATAACATTTCGGCAAAACTTCCCACATCCGGAAGCATACCTTTTTCTGAAGGACAAACTTTATCAGGATGAGTAGTTATATATCGAGCAGGGTAATTCTGTAAAACTAAAGCCGCGTTTTTTAATTTTTCATAAGTCAGTTCATTATCATAAGTGACAACCAAAGCGTCAGCTTTTACAAAATTAGTCGTGAAATTTGTTGTGCTGAGTGATTTTTCGAAAAATTTTGTGATTTTTGTATTTGCCAAAAGAAAAACCGATTCAAATTTATTTTCTTTTATTATGCTTACTGCTTGAATTAAAGGAGTAATAATTTGGCTTGATTTGATAGTTAACTCAAAATCATTTAATTTTCCCACATATTCTTCTGGAGTACATGAGGTATTATTAGTCATAAAAAAGAACTGTTTACTATCTTTATATTTATTTATAAAATCAACAGATGACTGTATCGGTTGTTCTCCTAAAAAAACGGTTCCATCCAGGTCCATCACGATACATTTTTTGCTATCCACTAGTTCTTTTAACTTAGAATTATTCACTTGTTTCACTCTATTTTAAAAAGAGAATTCAACTTATGTTCGTTCATAATTATTTAATTCTAATTCACCAAACTGGTTATGACAAGTAATATCTGTTTGATTTTGGAGGGCATAAAAAAGTGGCGCCCCGCAGAATTGAACTGCGGACACACGGATTTTCAGTCCGTTGCTCTACCAACTGAGCTAGGGCGCCAACTTCTTAGTTATATTCATCGGAAATTATATAGATTTTTAAATAAGTCAATGAAAAAGTTATCTGTTTTTAAGGAAATATTGTTTTGTGGTTGGCATAAAAAGAAAAAATAGCATTGTAGCCGATAAAATCAGCAAAATAATATCTAAATACTGAGAATTCATAAAAATTCCCCATAACCCAAAAATTATTACAAGAGAATTAATTCCAATTGATCCATACCAACCCCATTTTTTATTTTCATAATAAGCAATAGAAAATGAGATTAAAACCAGACCAACTATCAGAAAAAAGATTGGATTAGCTATATCGGTTAAATTTCTATCAAGTATTCCCAATACTATTTTTACCCCACCATATAAAAGAAAACAGATTGCAAATATCATCCCATATCCACCCGCAAGGCGATAACTAATAGCTGATTTTTTTATATTATCTTTTGCCATAACTAATCCTTATTTCCAAATTATTCTATACTGTCTCACCTAACAAACCAGCACCAATAAAGCCTGCATCATTCCCAAGTGATGCCTTTAAAATCAATAAATTTTCAACTGCCGATGAAAAAGCTCTTTTTTTAACTTCTATTTGAACTTTTTCTAAAAACCTACCGCCACCTTCAGCAATACCACCACCTATTACTACGAGTTCCGGATTGAGAAGATTCACCAAACCGGCTAAAGCTGTGCCAACATAGCCAGCAGTCTCATCTAATACTTGAACTGCAACTTCATCTTCTCTTTTATACGCATTAAATAATTTTTTGATTGAAACATTTTCAGGGTTTCCGTCAAGTATCTCTTTAAAATACGCTGTCATCTCATTGTTCAACAAGCCTTTTACTTTCTCCAGTATAACATGTGAAGCAACGAAAGACTCAAGACATCCATAGTTTCCGCATTTACATTGAGGACCATCGAACTTAATAGACATATGCCCTAATTCTCCTGCGGTTGAATTTGCCCCTCTATAAACCTTGCCATCAATAATTATTGCACCACCAACTCCAGTACCCAAGGTCAAACAGAGCACTGAATCATAACCAACTGCGGCTCCAAAACGATGTTCAGCCAAAGCCATTGAGTTGACATCGTTATCGACATAAACCGGCATATTTAGCCGCTCTTTTAAATTACGTCCTATTTCCATCCCTTCCCAACCGGGGATATTAGGACTTGGACCTATCACCTTTCCCTTTTTAAAATCTATTGCACCTGCTGTTCCTACTCCCAACCATCGAACATCAATATTTTCTTCAACCGCATACAACATCAATCTCTCTCCGATATTTGCAATGAGATGCATCAGTGATTGGGGACCTTTGTCCACCATTGTCGGCTTTTGTTCTCGATAGAGAACTTGCCCTTTGGCATTGAAAAATCCAAATTTAATATTTGTGCCGCCAATATCAATACCGGCATAAGCCAGATTATTGTCAGACATTATCTTCCTAACGGGTAAAATAAAATAATTACAACCTAAACATCATGGCAAAAATAGATTAGTTAATGAAAGCTGTCAACCTTAAAAGATTTGGAATATCCACAATTTCGACACCAAAAATCTGTATTGATAAGAGTTTGATTCTTGTAATAAAACTAATTAGTGTTGCCATCTACTTCAATAATAAATTACTTAATATAACTAATAACTGTGCAATAAAAATTTTCCCAACCATAGCTACTGGATAAGTTGTAGCATAAGAAACGTATGTGTCATCTGACTGAGACATTTCATAAGCTCTGGCTAAGGTAGCAGGTTGAGTTTGCATCCCACTTGTAGCACCAACAGCTTCGACAATTGTTCCTTTTCCAAAATGACGTAACAGAAAAAGCGTCATAAGAGTTGTGATAGAGGTCGTTATAAAGCCCAATCCCAATAATTGTAAACCGTTACTTGATAATGCGTCAAAAAATCTTCCCCCCGCCATTACTCCGACAGCAGCCAAGAAAAATAATAAGCCAATATGACGCAAGGCAAAGTTAGATTCAGAAGGTAATGACCATACTAATCCACCTGTACGACCAAGTTTACCAAGAATCAAACCTGAGACAAGAGGACCTCCTGCAAAACCAAGCGACACAAAATTTCCCCCCGGAACTGGGATTGGGATCATACCTAATAACACGCCAAAAGAAATACCTAAAGTTAAGGCGGTGTAATCCAAATCTGAAATTGACCGCTCTGAATCACCAAAGAATTCAACGACTTCAGCAGATTTATCTATTGGCATAACAACCCGAACCCTATCACCAATTTCAATAGTAGTTTCATGGTCCGGAACAAATTCAATATCAGATCTCCTTAATCGAGTAATTTGAGCATTAAATAATTGATCAATCTCTAATTCATGAATAGTTTTTCCAGCCAATTTTTTATTGGATACCAGAATTCTTCGAATAGTAATTTCACATTTTTTTTCATCGATATGAACTGAAGTTTTTGTTCCAAAAAAATTCTCTGCTTCGCTAATTTTTATTTTCGGACCAACAGTACTAACAATATCTCCCTGTTGTAAAATTGTATATTTTGTGGGAATTGTTATGACTTCATTATGCTCGCATCGAGAGATTATTAAACCTGTTCTTTCCTGAACACGAAGTTCCCCTATAGCTTTACCGATTATAGCAGGGTTAGTAATTTCAAAATCAGAAGTTGAAACACTTAATTTCAACTTTGCTGTTTCTAAATCTTCATTTTTTTCTTTCTCAGCATCTTTACTATATAACCAATAAAATAATTGAAAAGCCAACAAACCACCGATAATTCCGAAAGGATAAGCCACTGAGTATCCAACCGTGGCATCACGAGCATCACCTATACCGCTGTTAGACAAAAGTTCTGTAACTGCGGCTAAAGCAGGAGTATTAGTCAAACCACCACAAAAAATTCCAGCAATTTGACCTGGCTGCAATTGCATCCAGACTCCGATTAATAGAGTAGCAATACCTCCCCCTACCAAAGAACAAACTAATGCTACATTAAACTTAACCCCTTTTTTCTTTAAAGAAGCAAAGAACCCAGAACCACTTGTAAGCCCAACAGTATATACAAAAAGAATCAACCCAACCTGCATAACTTGATGAGCAATTGAAAAAGATTCTGTGTTAACTGGATTCCATCCACCAAAAATCAAGCCAACAAACAGAACTCCGGAAACTCCGAGTTTAAAACCTCTAATTTTTATTTGCCCAAATAAAAAACCTATTCCAATCACAAGAAATAATAGAAGAGGTTCACTTTGAAAAATAATCTCCCTAACAGATTCCATCTAATTCATTCCCATAAATTGTATTTATCGATAATAATTCAGTCATCACAAAAAAATATTGTTTTCATTCTACCAATAAAAGTCTGCATCTGAGTTATTTTTTAATAAAAATCATTTACTCTAATGCATAATTTGGTTGTTATATTAAAGCATATAAACACTTATTTCAAGTTGTAATTCAATGAAATTCTTAATTATTTTCCCATAAATAGTTTTCAATAAAACCAGTCTGGGATAGTCTTATTAAGATTTTTTGTGATATAATAGAGTAGTCATTTTACTCTCAATTTCATAATCAGACGCAAATGACTACTCTTTTTTAGCTATGTCTCAAATCAACTCAATTTTATACGGAAATTACACTGAAACTGATTCAAATTTAGATTTATTTACTGGACTTGAAATTGTTTCAGGATTATTTATCCATCGCATCAGTTCAAGATGAAAATTATCAGCCATATCTACATGTGACGGGAATATTCTTACAGAATAGCCAAATAAACCACTCTCATCACAAGGAATAAATCCCTCATATGTGTATGTCCCATTCTCAGAAGGGCCTAAACAAACCATGCTTTCTGAAGAACTCTCAACAATATTTCTATCAACGTCTAATGGTCCGCTATATATCTGAACAACAACATCATCTGGATTTAATTCTCCAAGATAAATTTCCGCTTTAACTTTTAATGCCACACCAACTTCAGCACCGCTTCCACTTATTTCAGAATTATTTATACAAACTTTTCCCCAATGGTCTCTGATATGTTGTTTCCATAATACCAGTGATTTTGTTTTTGAGAAGTTATCTTTGAGAAGACTTTTCCAATTTTTAAAAGCTTTCATATAAAAATTTTCGGTATATTCTTTAACCATTCTATTTGTACTGAATTTAGGACCGAGTTTTTTCATAGAGCTTTTCATCATTGAAATCCATCTTCGAGGAAGGTTATCATCCTGTCGATCATAAAACAATGGTACAAGGTCATTTTCTAAAACATCGTACAGATTTTTACTTTCGACTGTATCCTGATAACTACCATCATCATAATCTTCTCCAGCTCCAATAGCCCAACCGGTGTCTGTTTCATAACCCTCACACCACCATCCATCAAGAATACTAAGATTTAATCCGCCATTAGGAATAACTTTCATTCCACTTGTTCCACTTGCTTCCATCGGACGTCGCGGAGTATTCATCCAAACATCAACACCCTGCACTAAATAACGAGCAACATTTATATCATAGTTTTCCAAAAAAACAATGTGGTTTCTAATATTTTCTTCTCTTGTAAAATGAATTATCTCTTTTATAAGTTCCTTTCCATATTTATCCGCTGGATGAGCTTTACCGGCAAAAACAAACTGAACTGGACACTCAGTATTATTAAGAAGTTTTTTTAAGCGAGCCTTATCTTTTAAAAGAAGAGTCGCTCTTTTATAAGTTGCGAAACGCCTCGCAAAACCAATAGTCAATGCTTGAGGATTAAGTATTTCATGTGCCTGATTAATTTCCTTGGGACTGGCTCCACGCTTCTCTAATTGTTGTGCCATTTTGTTACGTGAAAAAGCTACAAGTCTTTCTCTTCGTCTTTCATGTACTCGCCATAGTTCAACATCAGGTATTTTTTCAACCTTTTCCCAGATTGATTGATCTGCAGGTTTTCTTAACCAGTTTGGACCAAGATAACGTCTCAACAATTCAGTCATTTCGCTTGATGTCCATGACAGAGTATGAATTCCGTTTGTTACTGATCCAATTGGGATTTCTTCTATAGGAATATTGGGCCAATTTGATTGCCACATTTTACGAGAGACCTCTCCGTGTAGCTTACTAACTCCATTAGCAGAAGCTGTTGTACGCAACGCTAAAAGAGCCATGTTGAACATATCACTTTTATTATCAAAATCTTTCCTGCCAAGTGACATAAACATTTCAATATCAATATTATGCTTTTGGAGATAATTGCCAATGTATATATTCGCAAGTTCAGGTTCAAACTCATCTATACCAGCTGGAACTGGGGTATGAGTTGTAAAGAAAGTTCCTGCCTTGACAACTTCAAGAGCTTCTTCAACAGAAAGATTATCTTTTTGCATACGATGTCTAATTCTTTCAAGTGCCATAAAAGCGGCATGCCCTTCATTCATGTGACAAACCCTAAGATGTAACCCAAGTTTTCTGAGAGCCATCATACCACCAATACCTAAAACCATTTCTTGTTGAATTCTATTTTCTTTATTGCCACCGTATAATTGATTAGTAATCTTACGATCATTAACTTCATTTTCTATAATATTAGTATCAAGAAGATAAAGAGGTATCCTTCCTACTTGAGCTCTCCATACCTGAGCAGTTACATTACGACCAGGGAAAGGAATTTCAACTTTGATTACATTTTTATTTTCGTCAAGCTCAGGTTCAATCGGGAGATTATAGAAATCATTATCAGGGTAAGTCTCTTGTTGCCAACCATCTGAATTTAGATACTGTTGAAAATACCCCTGTTGGTACAATAAGCCAACTCCGACTAAAGGTAACCCCAGCTCACTTGCTGATTTTAGATGATCGCCTGCTAAAATACCCAACCCGCCTGAATAAATTGGAAGGCATTCTGTCAAACCAAATTCCATTGAAAAGTATGCAATCTGAGGAGAATCATATTTTTTGAATTTGCTCTCAAACCA
>QNAD01000041.1 GCA_003641345.1 Candidatus Zixiibacteriota bacterium
CCGGGTGTAAACAAAACCGGTTTAGCCATCTCAGTAGCCCTTCCTATGGCATTTTCAACAGCTTTAATACCTGGAATTTCTCTTATTTTAAACTTATCACGGCTTTTTTTATGGTATGTGGCAAAAAGAATTATAGCGATTGAAATAAGTGACACAATAAGAGTGGGCATTTTATCAAAATTAAACCAATCAGAATTTGAACTGACAGCTAAAATTAGAAATAAATTAAACATGAAAATATTTATTAAACATATCTGTTAAGTTCAACTAAAAACATCTGGTTATTAATTGGTAGTTTTTTAATTGCAGATTATATGATTTTTTTTTAACCTGATAAAGTATTAAATATAAATATTAAATTTAATAAAGGTGAGTCATGAAGAAAATTTTCATTTATTTTACAGCAATATTTTTACTAATGATTTCGAGTTCAATAGCTAAAACCAGTTTAGAATGGTGGCAATTCTGGACAGACCCCACTATTAAGCCTGTTATCAATAAAATGATTACTGAATTTGAAACCATTAACCCTGATATTGAAATCAATGTTACTGACTTAACCTGGTCAAACGGACATGAAAAAATAGTTATCGCTTTTTCATCTGGCACTGCCCCTGATATAGTAGAACTGGGTTCTGATTGGATTGCCCAATTTGCCTCAAAAAATAAGATAGCTGATATTACCAAACTATCGAAAAATGAATTTGGTGATTATCGTGGTTGGAATATGGCAACATATAATGATAAAATTTATGCCAAACCATGGTTTTTAGGGACAAGAGTCATATTCTATAATAAAACTCTGCTAAAAAAAGCCGGCTTTGATGATTCATTTATTCCATATAAATGGGATGATTTAAAAAACGGTGCTCGTGAGATCACTGCCTTAGGGAAAAAATATTATGGCTGGGGCTCTAACACCGCAGAGAAACATCGGCTTTATAAAAAATTTATGCCATTTTTCTGGTCGAACAAAGCTCAACTATTTACTGATGATAATAAATTCTGTGTGTTGTCATCCATTAAAGCAATTGAAGCCATCAAACTATATGCTTGGTTGCATGACAGTTGTGGTTATGTCGATAATCAGAGAGGAATTGAAGATGCCTTTTTAGATGGCAAGATTGGTTTTATAATTTCCGGTGATTGGCTCTTGAAAAGAATTGAACTTGAAAAAAGAAGAATAAACTTTGGCACTACTTTGATTCCCGGACCTACACTTCCGGGTAGATCTTTTCTGGGTGGAGAATTTCTTGCAATTAGTGAAAATTCAAAAAATAAAGAAGCGGCTAAGAAATTTATCGATTTTATAACTTCCGCAGAAAACCAGATTGAATTTTGTAAGGCTAATAGAACTGCGACACCATCGAGCAAACTCGCCAGCCAAGATGAATATTTTACTTCAAACCCTAATCTATTGATATTTAACAAACAAATTCATTTAGCCGTTAATCCTCCTGTTGACCCTGATTGGGTAAAAATTGAAGCAATAATTGAAGAAGCAGTCGAAGAAATAATTTTCAACACTGATTTGATTGCCGAACCACTGCTTGATGCTCAACGAAAAATTGAAAAAATAAAAGGGATTGAATGAAATGGTATAAAAAGACAGCATTTCTTTTAGCTCTCCCTTGGCTTGTCACATTTGTCGTCTTTTGGTTATTTCCATTAGTCTATTCTTTTATAATCGGTTTCACCGATTATGAACTTTTATCTGATAGTATTAATTGGGTAGGTTTTGAAAATTATAAAACGTTATTATCAGATGAAGTTTTTTTAAGCTCTCTTTCTAATACATTTATATTTGTTTTCGGAACAATTCCTTTTACAACAATTATCTCATTATTGTTGGCACTTTTGGTTAATGGAAATTATAAAGGACGTGATTTTTTTAGGTCGGCTTTTTTTATGCCATCAGTAACATCAATGGTCGTCATTGCTTTAATTTTCACAAACCTATATCAACGTGGTGGTTATATAGCAATGCTTGCTCAAATGCTTGGCTTTACTACTCCGGAATACGGCTTTCTATTTGATAAAAATACTGCTCTTTATTCTATTATGGCGATGGATATTTGGATGTCAGTCGGGTATTATATGTTAATATTTTTAGCAGGCTTAAAATCAATACCTGATGAATTATATGAAGCGGCTGATATAAGCGGAGCAAGCCAATCAAAAAAATTCTTCTCGATAACTCTTCCTCTTTTAAGACCGGTAGCACTTTTTATTTTAGTCGTTAACTCAATTAAATCATTTCAAGTTTTTCAGGAAATCTTTGTAATGACCAAAGGGAAATTTGATACTTCAACAGCAGTATATTATATCTATGATACAGGCTTAACTACTAATTTTCAATTTGGATATGTTTCAGCGGCGGCATATATTTTATTTGTAATAATTGGGTTGTTTTCGTTGACTCAATTTTTGCTGATCCGCAGGAGGCAATCGCTTTGGTAGGGAAAATTATTAAATATTTTGCTCTTATGGGGATTACTTTCATAATGGTATTCCCGTTACTTTGGATGTTTCGAGTATCACTCTCTCCTGTCGGTTCTCTATCAATTTCAGAAATTTGGACTAGCTCAAGTTATACTTTATCTAATTACTATGATTTATTTACCAGTAACAATATGGGATTGTATTTATTTAACTCTATACTGGTTGGTCTAATAGTTACTATTAGTAATATACTTTTCTGTTTTACGGTAGGTTATGCTTTTGCAAGGTTTCAATATATAACAAATAAGATTTTATTTGTTACGATTATTTTGGTTCTAATGATACCGGCTCATATAATAATAATTCCTTTATATCTAATCTGTTTAGAAGTTGGCATATACGACAGTTATCTGGCTTTAATATTACCTTGGTTAGTAAATCCAATAGGTGTTTTTTTAGTTAAACAATATATTGACTCTTTGCCAATTTCGATGGAGGAAGCCGCAAGAATTGACGGTGCCTCGGAATTAAGAATTTTATTCAAAATTATTATGCCCATCTGTAAACCGGCTTTAGCTGTTTTAGCTATTCAAGTATTTTTCACGAATTGGAATTCATTTTTATTCCCTTATATTTTAACTCAATCTGACCAATACCGAACGTTACCTGTTGCTCTGGCTCTTTTTCAAGGGCATCAAGCGATTGATTGGCAGCATCTTATGGCAGGGTCAACAATATCGGTCATTCCGGTTTTAGTGATATTTATCTTGATGCAAAAACAAATAGTATCCGGAATTACCGGTGGGGCAATAAAGCAATAAAAAATATTTTTTTATTGCCTTTAGTATGAATTTAAGTTTTTATAAGCATATGGTTTAGATAAATTAGCAAAGGACATAAAAACATATTATAGAAAGGGTGAAAAATGAAAAAAAGTATGGCAATTGTATTACTTGGGTTACTATTATTAGTAGCCGGTTGTGGCGTAAATAAAGATTTTGTCGCTCAACAAATTGCTGACTCTGAAGCAAGGACCGATGGCAAAATCGGAGAATTACGTGACAAAACCGATGGTAATGCGGCGGAAGTTGCCAAATTGAAATCTTTAGCAGCTGAATTAACTAAAAAAACTGATATGGCTATAAATGAAGCTAAAGGATTTGAGAATTATCAGGCTATTTGGCAAGGTGTTATTAATTTTGATTTCGACAGCTATGAAGTAAATGCTACATCGGAACAAATTCTCAACGATGCCGGCTTAAAACTGGAACAAAATCCCGGGTCAGTAATTGAAATTTTAGGACATACCGATGTTACTGGTGCTGCTACTTATAATTTCTTGTTAGGTGAAAAAAGAGCAGGATCGACTAAAAGATATCTGGCTGAGAAATTCGGTATTTCTCTTTATCGCATGTTTACCATGTCATATGGTGAACGTAAACCAATCGCTATGCCAGATGAAAGAAATGCATCGTCAATGAACCGTCGGGTTAATTTGACAATTTGGGGTAAATTGTAAAAACAATTTTATCAATTAAATTTAAAAAGGCGGGTTGTTTAAAATCCGCCTTTTTTAATATTCATAATGCTATAAATTTACTATTTGTATTACCTTATGTTAAATTCAATTTCACTAGTTTCGAATCTTTGTCTTATATTAATAGTATCATTATAAACAGAAAATGGTTCAGCCAGTTCAAAAGGAGTAGCCTGCCCCAAATCTCTTTTACTATTTTTATTTTTATCAATATAACCACTCAGTTGATATTTCCCCGATGGTAACTTAAGCAAAAACGTATTATTCAAAGCATCAGTTTCGAATTTTTGTTTCGTTGCATAATTAATAAACAAGAGCCTTACTGTACCTTCTTTAGCCACCGGATGCAAATTGATTACAGACCCAGAAACAAAACCAAGCGAATCATCATCGAGAATCGAGAAATTATATTCTCTTATTGTATCGCCGAGTTTGTTACCGCTTAAATCATTTACTTCAAACTCAATCACTTTTAACAGATAATTGTTGCCGGTAGTAATGGTTGGTGAATCAAATTCCACATAAGTAGGCGATGTCCATCTTTTATTAAATTGAAGTTCTGTTAAGCTGTCCTGCCAGAGTGTAAAGGTTGAATTCGTTAGCAACGAAGTATCTATCGGTTCGGAAAAAATTGCATACATTTTTAATTTAGACAAAAAAACAGGTTTGGGGTTAGGTGAAAAAACAGATATATCAGGTAAAGTTTTATCAATAACATATTCTATTAAGACTGAATCTTTGTGCAGAGGAATATTTATATCATCATAACGAAATGAAAACTGATAGTAATTATTAGGAAGGGAATCGAATATAAACATAAGATTATTTGAAATTTCATTGTCTGATTCCATTATTGAAACTGGAGAGTAAAATTCTGCAGGATTACCGGTAACAAACATTTTCAAATTAGAGAGTTTTTCTTTTACAAACGTCATGTCAATTTTTTTGGAAAGCCTGACTTGTAAAAGATGGTTATTAGTCAATCTTACATCAAGTAATTTTGGCAAGCTTGTATCCTGATTAGTTATGCTTAGATATAAAGAATCAATATTTATATTTTGGGACAAATCAATATTTCTGTCAGTAACAGCAAAAGGCTCTTTGAATGGATCAAAAAAGTCATTCTGATTTTTATCATCAAAGGCAATTAAGCGATATTTATTGGGGGTTATATAACTAAAATCAAATAAACCATCCTTGTTGGTTTGTGCTATATATAAAGGTCTTAAAGAATCATAATTATCATACTCTTCAAAATTCTCTTGCTCAAATAAAGATACTAAATAGCCGGATTTAGGTTCTTTATTTAGATATAAATGTCCATTGACAGTTCCTGAATCAATATTAGTTCCAGTCGAAAACGCTATAGACATCTTGTCTTCTATTTTGTTGTTTCGTAAGTCTTTAAGGTTAGCGCTTAAACTAATAATATAAGTTTGATTTTGTTTAAAACTATCCGCAAAAATTATTTCAACACGGTCTGATTTCCAATGAACATCTGGCTCAATAGTTTGGTATGGTGAGATAAAAACGGTACGGTCGTCTTCTGGTTTAATTATATTTTCCGAGAAGTAGATAGAAACTTTATTGTCAATAGGAACATTGACCGCTCCGTTTTGTGGCACAGTATATAAAACTTTCGGTCCTGTTTTATCTATCTCTCCTCCGGGAGGTGGAGCAACTTCGGCACATCCAAAAAGAAAAACACAGATAAATAATAGATTTGGGAATGTTCGGAATAGAGTCGATTTTTTCAACGCTCTAATTTCTCCTTAATTTTCGAATCATCCGGAGCAAAATTTAATGCTTTTTTCCATGCAGTACGAGCAGATTCAATATCACCATTCGCTTTGTAAGCATCACCTAAATGATCGAAAATCAAAGGGTCATTGTCAAGAGTAACTGCTTTTTTAAGATATTTCAACGCCTTCTCATTATCTCCCAATTTATAAAAAACCCAACCGTAACTATCCAAATATGCTATATTTTCCGGTTCAAATGAAAGTGCTTTCTCTATAAGTTCTTTAGCATAATCTAATCTCTCTCCCCTATCTGCTAACATATAACCGAGATAATTAAGAGCTTGGTCATGATCAGGGATTTTGGCAATAATTTCTTCGAAAACTTTTACAGCATCATCATATCTATCATAATATTCATAAGTTGCCCCCAATGTAAAAAGAAGTTGGACTCCGCTTTTTTCGTTTGGCATATGATTAATGCCTGTTATATAAGTTTCTATTTCATTATTAGGATCGTTTAGTTTACGATAGGCAAAGCCAAGATCAAGCCAACTTTCGGCTGAAGTATCAGCAAACAAAGTCAAATTTTTAAAATGTTTTAGAGCAACATGATAATTACTATTGCTCATTTCAATTCTACCCAGATAGAAATAATTTATCGGACTATGATCACCCATCTCAACCAGAGTAGTAAAAATAGAATCTGCAGAATTCAAAGAATCTGAACCAAAATAAATTGAGCCAAGCCGTCTGATAGCGTTCAAATCTTTGGGAGTTACATTTACAATTTTACGAGCGTAAGGAATAGCTTTGTAAATTGAATCTACTTGAACATAATAATTGGATAACATGCGATTAACTAAAATATTATCTTCTTCAATCGAATACCCTATTTGATATAAGGCTAAAGCTGAGTCCCATTTTTCTTCCATTTCATAAAGTTCTCCCAGCCTTATTATTGTCATAAGATTTGATTTATCTTTACTAAGCCTTATTGATTCCGAAAGAGCTTTTTTAGCTCGTTCAAGAGAATCATTTTGTATGTAAAGTTTACCCAACTCTCCCCAGAGTCGGTAATTGTTTGGTCTTAATTTTGTAAGGTTTTCATATGTCCATATTAAAGAATCATCTTTCAATTCTCTTCGGTAGTAACTAGCCAAATATGAATATGACATAGCGTCAGTAGAGTCCAGAGCAATAACATTCAGATAAGCTCGTTTCGCTTGGTTATCCAGACCTAAAGAGCGATAACAATGTGCTCTTCTTTCTAAAACAAACAAATCTTCCGGTTGAATCGTTTCCAAAATATCCAATACATCATTAAATTTCTGCATTTGGTAATAAACATCTGACATTGAAAATCTAATTTCATATGAATTAGGATATATTTGTAATGCTTGCTTATAGCTTGTTGCCGCCGAATTGAAATCACCTATTTCCTCATAAATAGTTCCATTTACAAAATAGTGAAAAGCTTTTGGGGAAATTCTGTCAACTTTGGAATACAATTTATTTTTTTTAGTATTGCTCTTTTTTACTTTTACTGCTTGAGATTCTTTGGCGATATTTTGGTGTTTAATAGTTTTTGAAGAGCAACCATTTATAACTGCAAAAATTACAACAATTAAGAACAAATATCTATTTTTAAATTTCATATTATTTAATACAACACAAGCTTAAATAAGTTTTAAAAATTTTCTTTTTCCGACTTTTATGATTGTATTTTTTTTAAATTCAAATTCATAATCAAAATCGGTAATTTTTTTGTTATTGATAGTAACAGCACCAGCCTTAATAAGTTTTCTGGCTTCGCTATTTGATTTAGACATTTTAGTTTTAGCGATTAAATGTACCAAATAAATTTTCACCGGATCAATATCTATTTTTTTTAATTCACCTTCTGATAGCTCTGGAATTTCATCCGGTAATTTTTTTTGTGAAAAGACCCGTTCAAATTCTTCTTTTGCTTTTTGTCCGGTACCTTCGGGGTGGTACAAATCAACAATACTTACTCCAAGTTTCTTTTTTAAACCCATCGGGTTAATAGAAGAATCTTTCAATTCATTCTCTATTGATTTAAGCTCTTCGCTTGAAGAAATAGTAACTAATTTAAAATATTGAAAAATAAGCGAATCTGGGATAGACATAACTTTGCCAAAAATCTCTCGTGGTGATTCTTCAACTCCGATATAATTCCCTAAAGATTTAGACATTTTCATCTCACCATCAAGACCGACCAGAATCGGCATAGTCAGAATAGCCTGAGCCTTTTTGTTATATGCTTCTTGGATTGTACGACCGACTAATAAATTAAATTTTTGATCTGTTCCCCCGATTTCCACATCGGACTCAACCGCTACCGAATCATAAGCTTGCATTAGAGGATAAAACAGTTCGTGGATAGAAATAGGAATGCCATTTTTGTATCTTTTTTCAAAATCATCACGTTCAAGGATTCTGGCTAAAGTGTATTTTGAGGCTAATTCCATAACTTCGGCGAAAGACATTTCCTTAAACCATTCACCATTATATCTAACTTCAGACTTGGATTTATCTAAAATATTAAAAAACTGTTTCTGATATGTTTCTGCATTGGACATAACTTCATCATATGTTAATCGTGGCCTGGTTTTAGATTGTCCTGAGGGATCGCCTACCATTGCAGTATAATCCCCTACAATCAATACAATTTTATGCCCTAAATCCTGAAACTGCTTTAATTTTCTTATTCCGACCGCATGTCCTATATGAATATCGGGAGAGGTCGGGTCAAATCCCTGTTTAATGCGAAGCGGTTTATTTTCATTTATTGAATTGGCTAATTTTAATTTGAATTCATCTTCAGGCAGGACATCAACTGTGTTTTGAGTAATTATTTCCCACTGTCTTTTAAATTCTTTCTGTTGATTCTGGTCAAGTTTTAAATCCATATTTTCCTCAAATGAACCTTTTTTGGTTTATCGGCATATAAGATTATAGGTTAAATTAATTAAAATACCACTAATTGGGTTAATAAAACAAAAATGAGGACAAAAAGCAATTACAAATGAATGTAATTAAACTTGACTGTTAAAGTATAATTACATTCAATCATAAAATGAATATTAGTAGCACAAAAATAAAAAGCCACTCAAATCGGTTTAGAAATTCAATAATCTTATTGGGGTCGCTATGTCTGGTTTTGGCAGTTATAATAGGATTTAAAATATTTCATATTTATGAAAATGATCTGCCATCATTTGAACAATTGCATAACATAGAACCAAGTCTAAAAACTAAAATTTATGACCGCAATGGAGTGCTTCTTCAAGAATATTACAATGAAAACCGTATTCTAACTCCATTTAAAGATATGCCGACACATCTAATTGATATCCTTATAGCATCAGAAGATCAGGAATTTTATGACCATTGGGGCATCAATGTACGAAGAATTGGAATTGTTGCTTTTAAGAATTTGCTGAAATGGCGTATTACTGCAGGTGCCTCAACTATCACTCAGCAATTATCCCGAATGATTTTTTTAACTCGTAAAAAAACATTCGAAAGGAAAATCAAAGAAGCTCTAACAGCTATCAAACTGGAAAGAACTTATTCCAAAGAAGAATTGCTTGAGATGTATTTGAATCAATATTATTTCAGCAGAGGTGCTTATGGAATTGCGGCGGCGGCAAGAATATTCTTTTCTAAGACGGTACCGGAATTAAATATTAATGATTGTGCCATTCTTATTGGAATGTTAAAAGGTCCAAATATTAATTCTCCTTTGAATAATCCTGATAAATCTCTCCAAGCTCGCAATCGGGTTCTATCTTCGTATTATTCTGTCGGCAAAATTACAAAAACTGTCTATGATTCATTACGAAATGAACCACTTGAGATAAATCCTCCTGAAGAAAAAATCGGACAAGCTCCTTATTTTACTGAAACTATCAGACAATATATATTGAAAAAGTACGGCGAGGATGTTCTGTACTCCAGCGGATTAAAGATATATACAACTCTGGATATTGGTTTACAAAAAGATGCCGAAAAAGCAGTTGCGAAAAAAGTTGATACTCTTCGTGCTCGAATGATGAGAAGATATAACATTAATGATAAGACCTATACAAAAGTAATAACGGATACTGTAGATCATTTAGGCAACCCAATACGTGAATACAAAAAAATACAAGGGGCTTTGGTTGCTATTGATAATAGTAACGGCGGAGTACTGGCGATGGTTGGCGGTCGCTCATTTGAAGAGATAAAATATAATATGGCGGTTCAGGCATATTTACAACCCGGTTCCTGTTTTAAACCGTTTTTATATACTGCTTGTATTGATAATGGTTTCAGAACGACAGATATATTCGATGACAATCCAATTGTACTGGATATCCCTGGCTCTAAGCAATATAGACCGCATAATTTTGATTATAAATTTAAAGGACCATTGACATTACGCGATGCTCTTCGTATGTCACGAAATCTTGTCGCTGTTCGTCTGATATTGAAAATCAACCCAGAGCAAGCTATATTTTATGCCCGAAGAATGGGAATAACTACTCCACTGGAAGCAGTTCCATCATTGGCAGTCGGGGCAGGTATTGTGCATTTAATTGAAATGGTATCTGCGTATTCAATC
>QNAD01000042.1 GCA_003641345.1 Candidatus Zixiibacteriota bacterium
AAAATCATTAATTGATTGATTGTATAGCATCCCCGGCTTGACAGTCGGATTTATTGTTTCATAATTGGCACCATCATCAAAGGTAGCTCCTGAATATCTGATAACCCCCGATGTTATATCGGTAATCATCAAAGCCAGATTCATTTGTGGATTTATTTTGTATAATAATCCGGCATCAATTGTCAGCCCTTTACCTTTTTCGGTCCCAAGGTCACGATAGATAATTTTTCCGGTAAGCCCAAAATCAATTTTGTTTTTTATTTTTCCTGAGATTGATGCCGCCAGTAAATAATCACCATGAGAAACTTCGTCTATCACATAAGGTCGATTGTTCAAGTCAAGTGATGTTATTTTAATTCCTCCCCCACCCAAATAATAAAAATAGAACCCAAATGATTTTATAAGATTATTCTTTTTATCACGGGCATCAATATATGCCAGATAATCATGATTAAGAAGAGCACCGAAAGTTTCAGCATGCATCGCACCGGCAATTCTTGAATTTAGATAATTCATTCCTGCCGGATTCCAATAAGCAGTAAAAGCATCAAAAGGCCCGGCTACTGCCGCTCCGCCCATCGCCAAAGACCGACCGCCAACACCTAAAGAGAACGACTCACCGGCATATTTGGCTGAATAACCACAAGATGTCGCTATCAGTAAAAAAACAATTACATAAACAGAAAAATTTTTCATTTAATCTAATATATTACAGTCAAAATAAAATTGCTACAAACTATTTGGCATATAATTAAAACAGATAAATATAAAAAAAGCGGAAGTTGAAAAACTCCCGCCTAAAGTAATCTTTTTTATAGATTAGTGACCACTACAAGCTTTTTTGCTTTTAGTAGTTTTCGATTTAGAAGGACAGGAAATGGCACAAGAAGCTCTTTCTTTAGCAGTACAAGTTTTAGACATAGTTTCAGTGGTTGCGGTTTTTGCAACAATTGGAGTAATTTCAGCCTTGTATCCTTTATTAGTAATAGCTTTTGTTAAAGCCATCGAGATATCATTTCCTTTTTCAACAGCAACTAAAGCCATTGCATCTTTATGACTGACCTTGATAACTTTTTTTACACCATCAACACCACTTAAAGCAGTTGTAATGTCATTTTCACAACCGCCACAGGTCATACCTTTGACAGAAATTTTAGTCAATTGAAAGTTATCGCCTAATTCTTTACAGATTTTTTCACATTCTTCTGGGGAAATTCCAAATTTTTCAGAACAAACTGCCTTATCCGCAGTTGAACATGATTTCGAAGCGGTTGTTTTAGTTGCATGAGCTTCCCCACAATCAGGACCGGCAAATGAGAAAGCCGTTGCCAATGTCAACACAGCAATCAAGACAACACTGATGGTTAAAATTCTTTTCACAAAATTACTCCTTCTTAAATAATACTTAATTTGTCGCCTTTTTTAAGATAACCTATTTAATAGAATCAGTCAAATAGTTCTTTAATAATATATCAATTAAAACCATGTTAACTTATTTTTTTGAATTATTAAACAAATTTAATCAGTCAGAAATCCCCAAATATATAATCTTTAAATTTACTTAAGTTGCTGATTATCATTAAGATAAGTAATTAATTCAGATTGACTTAAACCAAGTTTCTTATTATTTATAAATTGGGACAAGCAAATAGATTTATTTGAATTTTTAATAGTAAATTCTGTTTTTAAAACTAAAGGATGGTTCAGTACACAATGAAAGTTTTAGTTTTATGTACCGGTAATTCCTGTCGGTCACAGATGGCTGAAGGATGGTTGCGATATTTCATGCATGATAATGATACGGTCCACTCTGCCGGGCTAATACCAAAAGGTCTGCATTCGCTGGCAATCAAGGTAATGAACGAAGCCGGAGTTGACATCTCGCATCATACTTCTGACTCAATAGATAAATTTATCAATGACAAATTTGATTTTATAATTACTGTTTGCGATAACGCCGCTGAGAACTGTCCTGTTTTTTCGGGTGGCGGCAAAAAAATACACATGCCGTTTGATGATCCTGATGCCGCTATAGGAACTGATGAAGAGATATTAAAAACCTTTCGCAGGGTGTGTGATGAAATCAAAATTAAAATGAAAAGCTGGTTGGATAGTTTATAGATTACTTCTCAAACAGGCTGAACTGATGCCCCGCCCAGCTATGGCGGTCAATATTATAATGGTATTTATACTGGCATTCTCCTTTTTTGCATACTTTCGGACGTTTTTTTGACATATAATCAAATGTTTCTCCGCAAACTTCGCATACAGAAGATTTCCAGTTAATTTTTGGCAGGTTAATTTTTTTCTTCTTATCAATCATTGTTGCACCTAATCACCAATGTTGCGTGTGAGTGGTGAATCTTTAGATTCACCAAATACCATCGGATTTGAAAATCCAACGGACACAATTTTAATGTTATTATATTAAGAAAAAACATTGAGAATCAACAAAATTTAGTTTAACTCTTTAAAATATCTCTCACGGTCGGTTTTTGGTACTGAACTTGTCGGTAGCATAAGGACCTCAACTGATTTCCCCTGTGTTCCTTTGATTTGAATAATATCTTTTTCTTTAACCTGATACGATGCCTTAACGCTTTTGCCATTAACATCAATCATTTTGCTGTCAGCCAATTTTTTAGCTATGGTACGGCGTTTAATAACGCCCACCGTTGAAAGATAATCATCAATACGCATCTTTTTAAATCAGTCTAACCGATAATCTATATAGGTTTCTTCTTTAAGCTCGGCAATCCACTTATCAACCATATTGCCTGTTTTATCCTGTCGTGCAAGTTGTTTAATTTTATCAAAATCATTTTCGAGGTCGTATTTTTTTTCACCAGTATAATCGAGAAGTTTTAAAATATGAAAACCAGATGGCGTTTGTGCCGGACCACGATAATCAATCGGCGTTTTCCAACCGCTAACGTAATCAACCAGTTCTGGTGGAACATCGCGGATAGATACCCAACCAAGCTCACCACCTTGAGGACGCGATGTATTATCTTCAGAATACTCTTTAGCAATCTTGGCAAAATCAGCTCCGCCTCTGATTTCAGTAAGAAGAGAGTCAGCCAGATTTTTAGTTTGCAACGTATCTTCGGCTGTTGGAATAACCCCCAATAAAACATGACGCAACCAGCTTTTATCTTCTTTTTTACCTTCACATTTAATAATATGGTAACCAAACTGCGTTCGAATAACTCCGGAAATATCACCGACAGAGAGATTAAAAGCGGCTCGGGCAAATTCTTCAACAACATCCGTTTTAGAAATATACCCCAAATCTCCACCATTAACACCTGCCCCAAAACTTGAGTACTGCGATGAAATAGTGGCAAAATCAGCACCATCAATTATCCGCTTACGTAAGTTCTGGGCAAGATTTTTCACAGAATCTTCGACAAAATCAGATGCTTTAACTGTAAACAGAATATGCGCCAATCTTATAGCTTCCGGTTGAACTGGAATAGAATCTTTAAATTCATTATAAAATTCTTCGACTTCTTTTTTAGAGACCGAAACCGTATAAAGTTTTGATTGAATAAATCTTTGTTTCAGAAGCTGGTTCTCAATTTCTTTGCGATACCTTTTTTTTAAATTTCTGATTGTTAATCCCTCAGCCGCCAAAGCATTCAAAAACTCTTCATACGATGAAAAGTTACCGGAAATATTGGCAACCTGCTCATCAAGAGCCTGTTCAATTTCTTCCTGTCTAACCTGAACTAAAGTATCCTGACGTGCGGCAATTAAAAACAATTTGTCAGAAATCATCTGGTCTATAATTTTATCCTGAAGTTCTTCCAATTCTTTTTCAGAAGATATTTTCTGACCAGTCTGCAGAACATACATTTGTAATTGATTGGCAATCTCCGAAGCAAGAATAACTTCGCTACCAACAACTACGGAAATTTTATCAACAACTTCCCTCTGCGAAAACACAGAAGAAGTCAGAATCAAAATTAAGACAATAAAGCAAAATAATATTTTTTTCATAATCCCTTAATTAGTCGATAATGTATCGGACTTATATTTCCCTTGATCAATAGTCCCGTACAACACATCATCATATATTTCAATATCCGTATTTTCTTTTCTTTCTTTTACCCAATCCACAAAAGTTTCACCTATTTGTTGACGAACAATAATCCCTTTTATTTCATTTTTTACAGTCAGGAAGTCTTTAATTTGTTCATCTAATTTATCAACAACATAAAATATTGAATATTTGCCATGAGATACAACCGGACCGCCGATTTTGCCAATTTTGGTCTTACGAGCTAAGTCAAAAATTTCAGGAAACCATTTTCTTTCAATATAATCAAGATTTCCTTGTACCGGCCTTTTGCCCGGACGTTCAGTCAAGTCCATTGCTTTACTTTTGAATTTATCAAGACTGCGAATTTCTTTAGCTAATTTTTTAGCTTTTAATTCATCGCTGAGTAGAATTTCGTAAACATGTACTTTAGCCGGATCAGTAAATTTATCACTGTGTTCATCATAATATTGGCGAATCATACTATCGTCGGGCGGAAGCGGTTTTGGAATTGAGTCATTACGCATAATATCAGCCATACTTAATTCTTTGAACAATCTAACTTTTCTCAAATATTCTTCATCTTTGTCCATACCTTCACGAATAGATTCGTAAGAAAGAAGGTCCAATCTTTTCAATTGGAAAATAACAGTTTTCAAAGAATCAAAATTATCGAAGTTAGGTTTCATTTTTGCTGGAATTTGTTTAGACATTTCCAGATATTCCTGAATAGTCATCTGACCACCATCCCAAGTAGCAAGCACTAATTCTTTTTCGTTGCGGTCTAATTGCTCAATATCGAAATCATTCCTTGGTAGAGTTTTTAATAATTCAGGTGGATATAGATATTCTCTTTTTTTGATAATATAATTACAGGTAGTAGTATCAACTGTTATTGGATATTTACTTTCAATTTCTTCATAATAAGCATTCATCAAGTCGAGTCTTTTCTTGTTGATAATTTGTTGCTTCAATTCATTTTTCATCGACTCAAAATCAGTTCTTTTTTCATTGGTAGCCCTGTCAACCAGTTTGATAATATGATATCCAAAATTCGTTTTGACAGGAGGTGATATTTCACCCGGTTGCATAGCAAAAGCTGCATCTTGAAATTCTTTGACCATTGAGCCATAGAGGAAATAACCTAAATCTCCTTTATTTCTTTTAACAGACGGATCAATTGAATACTCAAATGCTAACTTATCAAAATTCTCACCGCTTTTAATTCTTTCCAATAGAACATTAGCAGTGTCAAGATTATCTACCAGAATATGCGATGCACGAATTTTTTCTGCAATTTTTTCCCAATGATCCCTGATCTCCGCATCGGTAACATCGGATTTATCAACCACTTTGCGTAAATATAAGACATCCAAAAGGAATTTATCTTTATTGGCAACAACAACCCTATTTAGTTCTTCAAGCTGGTCAATATTTTTTTCATAAGCGGCTTGAATTAACAATCGATTTACAATAATTGTGTCCAGGATTTCTTGTTTTTTCTGATATTCTTCTTCGGCATTGGTATAGGGATATCTAAGACCCTGAAAAACATCATTTAATTCTTGTTCCGTAATTTCATAACCACCTACTTTAGCAACAACTTTGGAATCAGAACTTCCACATCCAACAGTTAGTAAAACAAATACTAATAGTATACCAGATAATAAGGTTACGTTAACTAATTTCATTTATATTCCTCCAATTTTATCTATTTTACTGAACAAGTTATAGTTAGTTCCTAATATTATAACAAATAAGGATACTATTATAAGACAGGAATCAAATTATTCCAAATTGAATTTTATTAAAGATAGCTTATTATTCGAAATCAGATTCCAGATAATCCATAGTTATTCTTTGGCGGCCAATCTTTTGAGATAATTTTTTTGTGAATTCAACTGCGGAATTTTCACCATAAACCTTTAGCATATGGTTCATAGCGATAACTTCGGAAATAACAGTGATATTTTTACCGGGAGATATTGGAATTCTTACAATTGGAATAGAAACGCCCAATAAACTTGTTTTGTGGTCTTCAAGCCCCAACCGCTCATAATTATCAGTATCGGACCAGTGGCAAAGAGAAACTTCTACTTCTATTCTTTTTTGCATTCTGATAGAACGAATACCAAATAACTCTTCAATATCAATAATCCCAATTCCTCTGATTTCCATATGATGACCCAAAAGCTCCGAGCCGCCACCAATTATCACATCCGAAGCGGTTCGAGTGACTTTTACCACATCATCGGCTACAAGACGGTGTCCCCTTTCAACTAAATCCAAGGCAATTTCTGATTTCCCTATTCCGGATTTACCAGTATAAAGCAGACCAACACCATAAACATCAACCAATGTACCGTGAGTGTTAATTGACGGAGCAAAATAATTATCTAAAAACGCAGAAAGCCGACTAGACAATTCAGTAGTATTTAGTCTCGTAGAAAAAATGGGGGTTTTAAAATTATCAGCCACCTGAATTAATTTCATCGGAGGCGTAATCCCCTTGGTAACAATTATCATTGGTACACCAAGTCCAAATAATACTTCCGCAATATCATTTAGTTCCTGCTTATCCAACCGGCTTATAAAAGCCATCTCAGTTTCCCCAAGAACCTGAATTCTACGATTTGGGAATCTCTCCATAAAACCGGTTAACGCCAATCCCGGACGGTGTAATTCGGCATTAAATATTTCTTTTTTTAGCGCTTCCTCATTGCTGGAGAGAAGAGTTAGCTCAAGATCTTCATTACGAGTTTTGTATAGCTTATAAACAGTTAATTCATCCATAGGTTAAAATATAAGAACCGACAGGAAAGGATGGCAAGCTTTAAAATATTACAATAATAAAAAAAGCCCGAAATATTCCGGGCTTCTTAAATCTATTAATAATATCAAAAATTAATCATCAAGTTTTTTATAAAGATTCTTGAGTTCTCTTTTAAGTTCCTTCATCTCATCTCTCAAATCGTCTAATTCTTCATCTTCAATTTCTCTAAGTTCATCAAGGTTTATAATAGCACGATTTTTCTTTATTCGTTTGATTTTATCTATATCAAATTTATGCAAAGCCTTATCCCTTAAATGAATCTTGCCACGCGGTGAAATTATGATATGATCATCATCGCCTGAATTAAATATAGAATAATTATGATAAGAATCTCTTTCGGCAATTTCTACGGTAAACTCTTTTTCACTTTTATTCCTGATAACTTTGATTTTAACTTTATCACCTTCATCAAATTCTGAAATTACTTCCTGAAGATCGCCACTGTCTTCAATTTCTTCTCCGTCGGCTTCTATGATAACATCTCCCGCTTTCAAACCGGCTTTTTCAGCAGGAGAATCTTCCTCAATACCATTAACTAAAACACCAAGCCCTTTATCTACACCAAAATATTCACGAAGCGGGTCAGAAAGCGATGTAAGATAAACGCCAATATAACCACCGCTATTACAATCGACATACATTTCTAATGCATCATCATAATGATCCATAACATCGTCGAAACGATCAAAATCAAAGTCAAAATCATGGTCATTATAAACACCTACTTTGGGTGTGCCATAAGACCAACTTTTGCCTAAAGTAACTTCAATCTCTTTTTCTTTTCCATCGCGTATAATTGACAGAGTTACTTTATCTCCCCTTTTTCCGCCCTTAACAAAATCTGTTAAATCATCAGAATCTGTAACCTTTTCACCATTGAAAGCTATTACAACATCATCCGACTCCAACCCTGCCTCTTCCGCAGGAGAATCATTAACGACATCATCAATATAAGCTCCATACGAAACCGGTAAATCAAGATCATCGGAGAGATCATAATCGACCGATTCCAAATAAACACCCAACCATCCACCAGATGATTTCTTTGATTTTGCAAATGAAATGCTTAGCGGAATTGAAACTGCTAAAGCCAAAACCAACAAAACAGTTAAAACACGTTTCATCATTATCTCCTTTTTTAATATTCTATCAGGTTTATGATTATTATACGAGAAAACTTTTATGAGGTTTCACCGCTAAAAAAATGATTTATTTGTCAATAGTAAGTATTACAAATTCACTATTATTCGTAATATGTTATACTACAAGAAGATATAGATATCGGTATTATTGGATGTCTGAATGATAATTTGATGAGACATTTACAAAATTTAAAAATGACCGATAAAATGTATTGACATTTAGCATATATTTTTTATATATGTAGGCTCAAAGTTGAAATTGACACTCCCCTGTAGCTCAGTTGGTAGAGCAGCTGACTGTTAATCAGCGGGTCGTAAGTTCGAGTCTTACCGGGGGAGCTTTGTTGGACAACCACCTAATTTTTCCATAAATATAAAAGGTTTATTGTATGAGGCACTTATAGTTGCACCTTCTAACAAGTAGTTCGAAGCTATGAGTCTTAATATTCTTGCCTTTTCTTCAGGGTCAGATCTTAAATATAAAGGGAATAGACGGTTAGAAAGTTCGAGGATTTTACAACCATCTTCATAATAATTTAGATTTACTTTTTGGCTTTGTTCAATCTTTAAATCTAAACCAGATAACTGACTCTTATACTCAATCTCTTTCAAATTAAAAACTTCTTTATCAATATCACCATCAATACGAAGATCATAAAGACTATTTATTCTTTTTTCTATCTTAGATTTGTTTCGAATCAGCAAAGAAAGCTCCTGATCTATTAATTTGTTTTGTTGATACTTTGATACCTTTAAAATATTCTTAGCCCATTTTACTTTTTCACTTGATATTGTTACTTTCCTCACAGAATCTTCAAATAGGACAGCCAATCTATCTTCCTTCAAATAGGCGTTACCTCCATTGTGACGACCTTTTGAGAAAGTGCAATGATAATATATATATTTTTCCTTTTTCCTCTCTCCTAAGACCTTACACCCACATTCACCGCATTTAATTAAATTGTTAAAAACAAAACCATTTTTATTCGTTTTAAATGAGTGACCTTTTCCGGATAATATTCTCTGAACATTATCATACATTTGTTTTGATATTATTGGATTATGTATACCGTTATAAAGTTTTCCCTTCCAGAAAAAACATCCATAATAAAAAGGGTTTTTCAGTAAATGAGCTAATGTTGATTTTGTAACTTTGAAATTTTTCTTTGTTCTTAAGCCATCACTATATATCTTTTCAACTAATGTGCTAAGTGAGTAATTTCCTGTTGACATATTTTCAAATGCCATCTTTATAAATGGAGCACGATCTAAATCAATTTCTACCAATTGGGTTTCCTTATTGTTGAAATACCCAATAGGGGCAGTTGAAGGATACTCACCTTGTTCAGCTTTTTCCAACATTCCCATTTTAGCTTTACGAGATATATCATTTGACATTTTCTTGGCAACTGCAACTTCAATATCAAACATAAATTCAACATCACTACCTGAATTTTTATCAATTATTTTATTTGTTCTGGAAAAATGAATAGTCTTATCAAAATCCTTTATTAGCGTATTAATTTTGAGTTTATCAAAATCGTTTCTTGTCATTCGATCTGTAATATCAAAAATAATATGTTTTACATCTCTATGCTTTTTACAAAAATCCACCATTTGATTAAAGAAAGTGCGTTCCTTTTTCCAAGCTGATTCAGAACCTTTCCATATTCGAACAATCTCCAAATTATTCTTAATGGCATATTCTTTACCGAGTTTCTCCTGAGCATCAAGAGAATAACCTTCTTTCTCTTGCTCTTTACTTGAAACCCTTAAGTATAGTAGGGCTTTATAGTTTTTTCTTTGAACCATTTTTTAATAACTTTTCAATATGATATGTTTGAATTTTGTTTGGTTTAAAATGCCCATTGAACCACCTATTAACAGTTGAAAAAGCTACTCCAAGAATTTTAGCCAACTCTTCCTGTGAAATTCTGTTCTCTAATCTATATTTTTCTAATCTTTTAATCAATTCCATATATGGCATAGTATAGCGTTATTATTATTTATGTCAACTCTTATTTTTAAAATCTTG
>QNAD01000043.1 GCA_003641345.1 Candidatus Zixiibacteriota bacterium
CCTGAATATTTTAATATTTCTTTCATAGGTTGATATATAATAAAATTCTAAGAGTTTTTCAGGTTTTTTTTCATTTATTTCATTTAATAGTCTTCTGTAGGGGAGGTTTCGCAGAAACCTACTCTTCATTTACCCGTTTTCTTAAAAAGGCAAATCTCTTCGAGACTTTCCCAACTGAGAAGAATAATTATATTCACTACAGGTAGCACACCGCTTGCGGTGTAGTCTTCGTATTCCGTGGGCGGCAGACACCCTCGTCTGTCCCAGCTTTGATGGTAACACGTGGCGCACGAGGACATACACCACGCACAAAAAATTGACAGAACTTTAAATTGGCAGAACCACTCCACTTCGTTTCGGGTTCTTCCCTACGCCTACTTGTTCATCTGTTGCATAAGAAACAGCATGATAGCTTTTTGAATATGCAGCCTGTTCTCCGCTTCATCAAAAACAACCGATTGTTTTGAGTCTATTACTTCGTCAGTAATTTCCCTTCCTCTTTCAGCCGGAAGACAGTGAAGAACGATTGCGTTCGGGTCAGCATAACTCATAATTTCAGAATTTACCTGGAATTTTTTCAATTTTTCTGCTTTCAAATCAGCCTGAGTTTTTTGTCCCATCGATGCCCACACATCGGTATAAACTACATCGACTCCATCAACAGCTTCTTTGGGATCATCAGAAATTATTATTGTACTGTCCGGATTTGATTTCGCTTTTTTGATAATGTCAGCGTCAGGATGACAATCTTCGGCGGTTCCGATTCTGAATTCAATCGGTATGATAGAAGCCAGATTGAGCCAACTGTTAGTAATGTTATTCCCATCACCAAGATATGCTATTTTATATTTTTCTTTATTTGGTTTATGTTCCATAATAGTAAAATAGTCGCCCAAAATCTGACATGGATGCACCAAATCTGTCAATCCGTTTACGATCGGAACCGAGGCATTTTGAGCTAATTCTTCCACATCTGAATGAGCAAAAGTACGAATCATTATCATACCAAGATAACGAGATAAAACCTGTGCGGCATCGGCAATTGATTCTCTCTGTCCAAGTTTGATTTCTTTATCTGTGATATAAACCGGATTTCCACCCAATTCACTAATACCAACTTCGAAAGAGACTCTGGTTCTCAAAGATTCTTTCATGAAAATACAGGCAACGGATTTTCCGTCTAACGGTTTTGGGGAAATTTCTTTCTTTTTCATTTTTGCACATAGGTCAAAAACTTCTTTTACTTCCGTTGCAGAAAAATCTGTAATTTGACAAAAAGAACGTGGCATTTTATTACTCCAATTATTTGAATTTTATAATTTTCAGGAATAATGTAAGATATTACTTAAATGTCAAGTAAGACATTAAGTTACTAAGGAGAAAATATCAATTTTAACACGAAAATAATTATTTTTTTATATTGCCACATTTGAAATTAAGATATATTATCTCAATAGTTTAGTTAAACTGGATTAAATGGATGAATACTTAAATTTTAACATTTTATTAAACTACAAAGGAGGTAGTATGAAATCATTTGTTAAGTATTTGTTGGTATTAGTTTTAATGTTAACTTTTGCCGTACCGGTTATAGCCGATTCCGAGGTAGAAGTTACGGGTCAAGTTAGAGTCAGAGGCGAAATGCAAAGAAAAAGCTTTGACGCAAACAACGACCATTTTCAAGATTTCACTATGATGCGTTCAAGAATTAATATTAAAGCAAAAGTTGATAATAATGCTTATGCTTTTGTACAATTTCAGGACAGTAGAACTTTTGGTGATTATACCCAATTTGGCGATATACAGTCATCGGGATTAAACGATGGTAAAAATGTCGATATGCATCAGGCTTATATAGAAGCAACTATCTGGGACAATGATGAAAAATATATCGGCTTTAAAGGTGGACGTTTTGAATTCAACTGGGGCAGTCAAAGACTTTTAGGATCTGTTGATTGGCATAATGTCGGACGTTCATGGGAAGGTGGAATGCTTTGGTACAAGGCTGACGATTACACTTTTACCCTTGCTACTCTAAAAGCTTTGGAGTTAAATGATACTGATTATAATCGTGATTTTGATATTTATGCTGGTCTTTTAAATTTAAAAGAACTCAATTTGGACCTAATGGCACTTTACGAATTAGATTCAGACACAACAGCCCTTGCCACAGATATCAAATCATTAAAACGGTGGACTTTTGCCGGATATTATACTCGCGAGTATAATCAATTCACATTTGATCTTGATTTTGCTTATCAAACCGGCAACATGCCAGATACAAGAATAACACCAGCTCCTGTACCAAACTCTTCCGAATTTGATATTGCCGCTTACATGGTTGCTTTCGAAGTTGGCTATGACTTAGAAAACGATTATAACGGCACATTTGCTTTTGGTATTGATTTAGCTTCCGGAGATGATGATTTGACAGATTCGGATTACAAGGTTTTTGATGACCTCTATTATACAGGCCATAAATTTAATGGCTATATGGATTATTTCTTACATGGTGGTCCTAATGGCTTGATGAATCTTTATGCAAAAGCCGGATTTGATATTACCGATGGTTGGCGGATAGGTGGTAATTTCCACATTTTCCGTTCCGCTGAAGATTACGTCAGCAATTTTGATGGAACACTAACCAAGAGTATCGGTTCTGAATTTGATTTAACGGTATCCACGACCAGAATTAAAGGCATCAATATGAAATGGGGTGCCTCAATGTTTATAGCTAACGATGATTATGCTGGAAATACTGATGACGCTAAACAATCCGGTTTCTGGATTTACGAACAAACAACTATCAATTTCTAAAATTTATATCTTAATAAAAAAGGCTGAGAATTTCTCAGCCTTTTTTTATCAACAAAACCAATAACTGACATTTTCAGACAATCTTCTTTATCCTAAAACAAAACTTGATTATTGAAACCGACTTCTTATTATTACGTATTAATAATTGGAAATGGAATTATAATTATGAGTGCTGGTAAAATTACATTTGGACTGATACTTATCTTAGTTGGGTTTATCCTGCTTGGAAATAGCCTCGATTTTTTTGATTTCGATGCCGGTGATGTTATTAGATTTCTACTTCCATTTATTTTCATTGGCCTGGGCATTAAACTTATTATCAAAAAGAAACGTGAAGAAGAAAAACTTCGAGAAACTTTTGCTTCCCAACAAGCCGGCCAATCAACTTCTACAACTTCCAATAATAACTCTTCCAAAACATCAAAAGCATCTGAAGCCCCTCATCGGGAAGGTAATAAGTTGAAATTCAGTAAAATCCTCGGAGATATGTATATCAATTTCAGCAATCAACCATTGGAGAATATAGATATTTCGTGTGGTATCGGAGATTTAGAAATCAAAACCGAAGGCGGCAAACTATCACAGGGACTTAACCGAATTATTATATCAGGCTTTATTGGTGATATTAGAATATTTATTCCTAAAACAATACCAAACTTTGTCCAATGTTCAAATTTCATTGGGGATATTGATATGAGTGGTCGTCGCTCAGAAGGATTCAATAATAACATTGAGCATTGTTCCGATGACTACAATAGTGCAGAATCAAAACTATTTATTCAAGTCAACAGTTTTATCGGTGATGTCCGCATTTATCACGTTTGATATTTTACAATATATACCGGCTCAAATCCTCATTTTCAATTATCTCAGATAATGTCTCATTTACCATTTTAACAGTAATATTCAGTTTCTTTTTAGATTTTGGGGGTTCAAAAAGAATATCTTCCAGTAATGTGGTCAAAACCGTATGAAGTCTTCTGGCACCAATATTTTCAGTCTCTCTATTTATCTGTTCTGCAAACTCCGCTATTTTCTTAATCGCTTTTGGCATAAAATCTAATTTTACACCTTCGGTAGCCAAAAGAGCTTTATATTGTTTTACAAGAGATGCTTCTGGTTCTACAAGAATTCTTTCAAAATCTTCCGATGTCAACGAATCCAACTCTACCCGAATAGGAAACCTTCCTTGTAACTCAGGAATTAAATCCGAAGGTTTCGATGAATGAAAGGCACCGGCGGCAATAAATAAAATATGATCGGTTCTGACCAAACCATATTTTGTCATAACACCACATCCCTCAACAATTGGCAAAATATCCCGCTGTACACCTTCCCTGCTTACATCCGGACCGGTACGGGAATCATTTCCAACGATTTTATCAATTTCATCAACAAAAACAATTCCTGCTTCCTGCACCCGCTCTAAAGCATCGGCAATGACTTCATCCATATTAACAAGTTTATTCAATTCCTGACTATAAAGAAAATTTCTGGCATCCTTGATTGTCATTTTTCGTCGTTTAGTTTTCTGTGGAATTAATCCTGAAAGCATATCCTGAAAATTCACACCCAATTCTTCCATACCCATTGGAGAAAAAATTTCAACTACCGGAGACTGATTCTGGGGAGCGTCAATTTCAATTTCTCGGTTGTCGAGCTTGCCTGCTAATAATTTTTCTCTTAATTTTTCTCTTGTTTTTGATATACTGTTTCTATCTGCTTCTTTAAGTTCATTTTTTTGGGTTCGTTTTGGAGCAGGCATTAGAAGTAAATCAAGCAATCTTTCGGTAACATTTGCATTTGCTTTTTCTTGCAATTTTTTTGATTTTTCAGTTTTAATCATATTGATGGCAGTATCCATCAAATCACGAACCATAGATTCAACATCCCTGCCAACATATCCGACTTCCGTAAACTTTGATGCTTCTACTTTAATAAACGGAGCTTGTGCTAAATCAGCCAGGCGACGTGCAATCTCAGTTTTACCAACTCCGGTCGGACCAATCATGATTATATTATTGGGAATAATTTCTTTGCGAATTTCTTCAGGACTGTTGCTTCTTCGCCATCTATTTCTCAAGGCAATTCCTACAGATTTTTTGGCGTTGTCCTGTCCTATAACATATTTATTTAGGTATTCAACTATTTCTTTTGGGGTAGGGTAATTATTGTTCATTTATAATGTTTCCACTTTTATATTATGGTTAGTATAGACACAAATATCAGCGGCAATCTTAATAGATTCCCTGGCTATTTTTTCAGCTGTCATTTTTGGATCGGCTATTTTAAAGGCTCGTGCAGCGGCTAATGCAAATGTTCCTCCAGAACCAATTGCCACAATTCCATCATCAGGTTCAATAACATCACCGGTACCACTTACAAGGAAAATATGTTTTTTGTCGGCAACGGCTATTATAGCTTCCAGATTTTTCAGCATCTTATCTGTTCGCCACTCTTTAGCAAGTTCCACTGCCGCTTTAGTCAGATTGCCAGAATACTCATCTATTTTTTTTTCAAGCAGTTCATATAATGCCAAAGCATCGGCGGCTGTTCCGGCAAATCCTGCAATAATTTTATCTTCATACATTGGTCTGATTTTAACGGCATTACCTTTAAGAACGGTATCATCGTAAGACACCTGTCCATCACCAGCCATAGCCGCCTGACCCTTATGTATTAAACCTATAATTGTTGTGGCGTGATATTTCATGATTCTCCTTATTTTTTTGAACCGGACCTTGGATGTGCTGACTTATAAACTTTCTTCATCGATTCCGCAGTAATATGAGTATATTTTTGAGTAGTAGATAATGACGAATGACCTAATATTTCTTTTATCAAAATCAGGTCAGCACCATTTTCTAAAAGATGCGTAGCAAACGAATGTCTTAAAGTATGAGGCGTGAAATCCAATCCGGCAATTTTCCCATATTTTTTCACGATTCTATCTACTGATCGTACTGATAATTTATTTCCAATTTTGTTAAGAAACAGAACTGTATTGGATATATTTTTAGTCTCTGTGAATTGTTTCCGTTTATCAAGATAAAGCTTAAGGTCATTTAATGTTGTTTCACCTAACGGCACTTGTCTGATTTTATTCCCTTTACCCGTAACGGTAATTATTCCCGAATTCATTTCAATATCTTCAATTTTTATCTTAGCTATTTCTTCTCGTCGGATGCCGGTAGCATAAAGAATAGAAACAATAAGAAAATCACGGGAAAATTGATAGGTTTTTGATTTGTCAATCATAACAGTACTATCAAACAGTGATGATGCTTCTTCCTGTGATAAAAATTCCGGTAGTTTCGATGAAAATTTAATTCTGGGAAGTTTAAAAATATACGGTTTGAATTTATTATTACTATTCATAAATTTCTGAAATGAAGAAATAGATGAAATGATTCTTGCTATAGACCTATTGCTCAGTTTTTTTGATTTTTCACGAAGATATATGCGTAATAATAAAGGGTCATTTTTTTTCAATGAAGGTGATTCAATATATTTTTGTTCAAGAAATTTAACCCAATCGGATAATTCTCGAATGTAGGATTTGATTGTATTTACAGAATAAGATTTTTCTGTAGAAATATATTTTTTATATTCTTTTAACGCTTTATTCAACATGCCTGAATCATATCAAAAAAAAACCACTCAGTCAACCGGCATTATTTATTAGTAACTGAGTGGTTTAAATTTATAGTCTATATTTAGGCAGTTGTTTTAGATTCAGATTGTTCTTCTAAAACTTCATGCTTGCAAACAGGACATTTGAGAAAATCACCTTTTGCTTTTGTTGTCTTTGCAATCATAAAAGGATTTTTACATGATGGACAAGGTTTATTAACCGGCATACCCCACGAGGCATAATCACATTTTGGATATTTATTACATCCATAAAAAAGCCGGCCTGTTTTTGTCTTTCGCTCTACCAACTCACCATCACAACCTTCTTTGGGACATTTCACATCAAGAGTAATAGCCTGTGTGTTTTTACATTCCGGATAAGCAGAGCATGCCATAAACCGTCCGAAACGTCCGGTTTTAATAATCATCGGCGAACCGCACTTTTCACATTTTTTATCAGTTTTATTATTCTCTTCTTCTCCTGGCAGAGGCTTTGCATTTTTGCATTTGGGATAATCCGAACATGAGAGGAATCGTCCATTCCTCCCCCATTTAATCACCATTTGAGAGCCACATTTGTCGCATTTAATATCAGTTTTTTCAATCATCGATTCTTTAATTTTTTTAACCTGACTTTTTAAAGAATCAAGGGTATTTATAAATGGCTGGTAGAAATCTTTCATGATTTTCACCCAACTATCTTCGCCAATCTCAATTGAATCCAATTCTCTTTCCATATTGGAAGTGAACTCAACATTAAACAGATTTGGGAAACTTTGAACTAATATTTTTTTAACCACTTTTCCAAGCTCTGTCGGATGAAGTTTTCTCTCTATAAGTTCCACATATTTCCGGTCTTTGATAGTTGAAACAATTGTTGCGTATGTTGAAGGTCTTCCTATTCCATCAGCTTCAAGTTGTTTAATTAACATTGCTTCTGAAAAACGTGCTGGAGGTTTTGTGAATGATTGAATTGGTTTAAGTTTATCCAGTTTTAGTTTATCACCTACTTTAATCGGAGGAAGGTTATCAATTGATATTTCTCCATTACCATTACTTTTACCATTCTCGTCAGGTTCTTTGGCGATATTGTAAACTTTCAAGAAACCTTCAAATTTTATTTTTCTGGCATTAACTCTGAATAAATATTTATCAGCTGATATATCAATTGTTTCGACATCATAAACAGCCGGTTTCATCTGAGAAGCTACAAAACGATTCCAAATCAAAGTGTATAGTTTGTGTTGTTGTGGGGATAAATTCTTCTTAACTCTATCCGGCGTATAATGCATATTAGTAGGCCTGATGGCTTCGTGAGCATCTTGAGAGGATTTCTTCTTACTATAAATATTAGATTTTTCCGGAAGGTATTCTTTGCCATATTCTTCAGTTATATGTTTCCTTGCTGATTTAAGTGCTTCACTTGAAATACGCGTAGAATCTGTACGCATATAAGTAATTAAACCAACAGAACCATCTTTGCCAAACTCAATCCCTTCATATAATTTCTGAGCCAAAACCATTGTTCTTTTTGGAGCCATACCAAAAACTTTGGCGGACTCTTGTTGGAGGGTCGAAGTTATAAATGGGGCATTAGGTCTTCTGGTTGAAGTAGTGTTTTTAATATTTGATACTATAAAATCAGCTTTTTCAATTTCTTTTATATATGAATTTATCTCTTTTTCAGAAGAAATAGTAATTTTATTAGCACCTTTTTCGGTAGCATTAACTACTGATTTTTTATCAATTTTAAAAAGCTTAGCAGTAACAATCTGTTTTTTGCCAGCATCAAGGTCTGCGAATAATTGCCAGTACTCTTCTGGATTAAATTTCTCAATAGCTTCTTCCCGTTCACATACTAATCTTAAAGCAACAGATTGAACCCTTCCTGCAGATAAATTTCTTGCGATAGTTTGCCACAGAAATGGTGAAACTTTATAACCTACTATTCTGTCTAGTGCCCTACGGGCTTGCTGGGCATTAACCAGATTAATATTAATTTCGGTCGGAGATTCTATAGCTTTTAAAACAGCAGATTTAGTTATTTCATTAAAAGAGACTCTAACAAATTTAGCTTTTGTATTTTTTTTGAGAGTTTTTTCAACATGCCAGGCAATCGCTTCCCCTTCCCTATCCGGATCAGGCGCCAAATAGATAGTTTCAACTTTTTTCGCCGCTTTTTTTAAAGCAGTAATAACTTTCTCTTTACCTTTTATAGTTTCATACTGAATTTCAAAATCATTATCAGGGTCAACTCCAATTTTTGATTTAGGCAAATCAATTATATGTCCTACGGTTGCCATAATATCAAAATCAGCCCCCAGAAAGCGGGCGAGAGTTTTTGTCTTTGCGGGTGACTCAACTATAAGCAGGTTTTTTGCCATTGCTGTCCTCTTTTTAATAACCAGAATTTATTTATATATCGTAATTTATTTTTTAAACTTAATCTTATTTTCCATAAGATCCTTTAATGCAACCATAGTAATCTTCCGGGCATCAAATTCTAAAGAAGGATCTTCTTCGAGTCGTTCTAATTTGGCAATCCGCTCAGAGTTCAAATAACGAGCGTGTTGTGATGCAATAATGATTGCTTCATAACGATTTAGACCAAGTTTTTTCAGTTCTTCCGGTGATACAACTTTCATATAAACCTCCTAAATTTATTCATTTAACCGATAATCTTCTTAATTTGTTCCTTGCCAATCAATTCTGACCGACATTCATGACAGTTTATTATACTCAATACTTGCTCAACCGCCGATTTAAGTTCATCATTAATAACCGTATATTCAAATTTGTTAAACAGTTTCATCTCTTTTTTTGCATTTTCAAATCTGACCTTCAATTGTTCTTTGGTTTCTGTCCCGCGTGTAGTAAGCCTTTGCCTTAGAGCTTCTTTCGAAGGAGGAAGAATAAAAACAGTAATTGATTCCGGATATTCTTTTTTAATTTTCAAAGCACCCTGTACATCAATGTCCAAAAGAAGTACCCCACCTTTTTTGAGGGTATCTGTAATATTCTTTCTCGGTGTACCATAGTGATATAAATGAACCTTAAAGTGCTCTGCAAAATAATTTTTTTTTATTAAATGGTTAAACTTTTCATCATTAACAAAGAAATATTCTCGCCCGTTTTGTTCACCAATTCTTTTTTTTCGGGTCGTACAGGAAATTGAAAAACTCCATCCGTCTTTTTTTCTTTTGGTGGACAACAGCTTGCGACAGATAGAAGTTTTTCCTCCGCCTGACGGAGAAGATATAATTAAAATTTTACCAGAGTTCTTTTTCTTCATAAGAATAAGTTATTCAACGTTTTGAACCAATTCCCTTATTTTTTCAATTTCATGCTTCATATTAATGACAATTGAAGATATTTTGCTCTCATAAGACTTTGAAGCAATTGTATTTGTTTCCCTATTCATTTCCTGAAGAATAAAATTAAGCTGTTTTCCTATTGGCTTTGA
>QNAD01000044.1 GCA_003641345.1 Candidatus Zixiibacteriota bacterium
AATTGCTTTTCGAGAAAATTCACCTAATGGAACAAGTCGTTGTTTGTTTCCTTTTCCGGTTACCTTAATAAAACCTGCTTCAAATTCGATATCTGATAAAAGAAGATTTTGCAGTTCAGAAATTCTTAATCCACTTCCGTAAAGCATTTCAATTATCACCCTATCCCTAAGCCCCCTATAATTCGATATATCAATACTCTCCAGAATCTGCTCAATCTCTTTTGGAGACAAATAATCAGGGTGGTAACGAAGAATCTTTGGAGTGGAGACAGCATTCATCGGATTTTTTTCATCCCCAATCATATATTTAAAAAATTGCTTTAAGCTGGAAATTTTACGAGCTATCGAACTTGGTTTCCGTCCGGAATTTGTTAAAAAACTCAGATATTTATTAACAGTCGAATTAGTCACCAATTTATAATCATCAAGTTTGACAACTTGAAAAAACTCAATCATATCATTTCTATAAGATTCAATAGAATTATCAGCAAGTCCTCTCTCAAGTTTCAGATGTTGCAGAAAATCATCAATATGTAAATCTACTTGTTTCATATCAAACAGAATGCGCCACCGCAATTGCTCCTACTACCTTATGGTTATTTTTGTTTAGGGTATTAGCTACTTCTTTCATTGTAGCTCCACTTGTTACAACATCATCAAGGATAATAATTCGTAATTTCTCATCTTTGTTTATAACTTGAAAAACATCTTTTATATTTTTTTCTCGTTCTGATAATTTTGATTTCGCTTGTGGTTTACGTTTTTCAGCTCGAATAATTAAATCTGTGCGAAAAGGTAAATTTAGCTCATGCGAAATTTGTTTGGCCATAAGTTCCGCCTGATTATAACCTCGTTCTTTCTCACGGGCATAATGAAGTGGAACTGGCACAATGCAATCCGCCTTTAAATTTAATATATCGGTCTTATATTTAGAAATTATCAAATTTGAAAAAAAAGATGATAGATGAGTTATCCCCTTAAATTTAAACTGCTTAATTATTTCATCAAGTGGGAAACGATATTCCCCCATTATAAAAACCGGCAAAGATTTATCTTTACAGAAATGGCAAGGAATTTTTGTTAATGTTGAATTGCAGTTAAGACAAATTGGATATTCATATTCCTCAATTTTATTCAGACACAAATCACATATATTAGATTCATTATCACAGTATTCATCACATCCCAAACATAGAGGCGGTAATATAAAATCAAGCATAGAACTTATAAATTCAGATTTTCTAAATAACTCTCTCATGATTACTAAAGAAACCTGTCACATTATGCTGATTCAAGTAAAAAAATAGTGAGATGAAATATCAATTACCTCAATTTCTTTAACCCTGCTTTAAAGGAATAATATAAAATAAACAGAGAAAGAATAATCGCTGAAATTAAATCAAGCCAATTGTTATGTTTATGAAGAACGTCCGTTTGGTAATTGACAGCTATTTTAAAATAGTCATACAGGTAATCTACTGCAATCCCACAAGCAACCGCCACAACAACAATTACAAGTAAATATCGGATAATTGACCATCCTTTTAATATTTTATGCACCACCGTAAGCGATGTAATATTAGTAGCCGGACCAACCATCATAAATACCAATACCGCTCCAGGTGAGAAACCAATAGCCAACAAAGCCGCCGCCAAAGGAGTCGAAGATGTCGCACAGATATATAACGGAACACCAATAATAACTGCCCCTAAATAACTTCCCCAACCGGTAGTAAAAGTATCACTCAATGATAGCAGGTCTCCCCCAAGTGAAGCCGATACCAACCCTGCCAACAAATACCCAAATAAAAGAAAGGGTGCCAAATCACTTAGTAAATCAGAAAATGAATATTTAATACCGCTTATGATTTTTTGTACCAAACTTTGGTTTTCAACTTCAATTTTATTCCCATTGGAACTACAACAGCAGGAACAGGCACTACCTGTTTGATTGGTATCAACTGTCTCAAAAACATTGTTGATTTTGTTATCATATTTATTTTCCAAAAGTCCTGCTGATATGGAAGTAATAAAGGCAGTTATCGGTCGGGCAAGAGTCATTATGGGATCCATTAAGGTATAAGTGAGCATTATAGAATCCACCCCTGATTCCGGTGTTGATATCAAAAAAGAAACCGTAGCTCCTTTGCTAACTCCAGATTGCCTAAGTTGTTTGGCAACCGGAAGAACCGAACAGGAACAAAGTGGCAACGGAATCCCAATAACCGAAGCCTTAAAGATATCGGATTTCCCGTTCCCTATTATTTTATCTTTTATTTTAGATGAATTTAGAACTATAGAAATCAACCCTGCCAGTATAATTCCAATAAATAATAAAAAAGCCGAGTCAACCATCATTTCCCAGATTGACTCGGCCCAACTTTGTAAAAAAAGGCTCAATTATAATCCTTTCAAATATTCTTTCGCCTGCTCAACAGCCAATCCGTTTGGATCTACTTTAATATATTTTTCCCAATAGAATTTTGCGGAATCCTTATTGTCCATCCCAAAATATATTATTCCCATATTGAAATTCACTATACCATGATCTGAGTCATAAGCTAAAACTTTCCTGAATTCTTCTAAGGCTCTTTCAGGTAAACCCATCCCATGAAGACAAGCTCCGAAATCAGTACGAACATCGGGATCATCTTTAATCTGTAATGCTCGCTTATAACATTCTGCCGCCATCGCATAATTTCCCTGATCCATTGTAGAGTTACCCATTTGAACCAAACCGTCATAATCCTTTGGCATATTAGGGATAGCACTCATCATATTGCCTTCGCTATGAGGGTTTTCAATATTCCCACCACCCTGCATCTGGTTCATTTGCTGTTGTTGAACATGTTGATGCTCATTTTCAGATGGGGCTTTTATAATTATAAAAGCAACAGCAACAACAATAATAACACCAATAATAATTATATTATCTCTCATGGCAGTACTTTTGGTTTTACCGCCTTTTTTCGCAACATGTTTTCCATTTAATGTAACACCACAATCGGGGCAAAATTTACTATTCTCCGGAACCGAAGCGCCACAAACTTTACACTTTTTTGAACTCATAAATAAAATCCTTATTTTCTCCAGAATATATTACTATCCCGTTATAATGCAACGTTAAATTATCTTCTTTTTATAATTAAACTGCTGACGCAAGTTAAATATTTGTCTATATTTTCTTTTAATAAAAAAGAAAGGAATTCTAATGAAATGTTCATGTATTATAGCAATCATAACCCTTTTAACTCTCTGTTCTGTTTTTGGTTCCAATGGTTATGAAATAACTTCTGACTCAGTGTATAAACATATTTCGGTTTTGGCTCATGATTCGCTCGAAGGTCGTCGGGTTGGTGATCCAAGTGAACTGGTTGCCGCAAATTATATTGCCTCTATTTTTAAATCTGCAGGGATAGAGCCTAAAGGGGATAATAATACGTTTTTACAAAGTTTTACTTTCATTAGGTCAATTGATTTAGGAGATGATAATTCTCTAACTATCAATGGCATAGAGCTTTTAATCAACAAAGATTATATACCGCTAAAACAATCCGCAAGCATTTCATTTGATTTTTCTGAAATTGTCTTTGTTAATTATGGAATTACAATTGAAAATAGTAATTATGATGACTATAAAAATTTAGATGTAGCAGGGAAAGCGGTTCTGGCAAAAAGGTTTGCTCCTTCATCGGATGATAATCCTCATGTTGATTTCAGTAAATATGAATCAATTACAGATAAAATCAACAATGCTCAATCTCATAATGCCAAGGCACTTTTTCTAATTACCCCTGAAAATGAAAAAGACACGCTAATTCAAAATATCATTGCCAACATTACCCCTAAAGATATTCCGATAATTTTCATACGCCAAAATGCTCTTAAAAAACTCCAATTAGATTTAAACCAACCCGCTATCTTAACCGCCAAAGGCACTACTGACATAGTTAAAACAAGAGATACCGCTTATAATGTGATTGGATATATACCTACCACGAACGATACAACTGTTATAATTGGTGCTCATTTTGATCATTTGGGATGGGGTGGGCATACTTCTCAATATAAAGGTTCAGAGCCGATGATCCACAACGGAGCAGATGATAACGCTTCCGGTACAGCCGCTTTGATTGAATTAGCCCGTAAATGCAATTCTCAAAAAGAGAATCTTAAATATTCTTTACTTTTCATAGGGTTTACCGGCGAAGAATTTGGATTGCTTGGCTCTGGGCATTTTGCTCAACATATGACAATTGACTCAACTAAAGTGAGAATGATGCTCAACATGGATATGATTGGAAGATTGAACAAGCAGGAAGATGGTCTTGCAATATTAGGCACAGGAACTTGTGATGAATTCAAAATTTATTTTGACTCACTAAAACAGAACGATCTTAAATTATCCTTAAAAGAATCAGCCGTAAGTACTTCAGATCAAACTATTTTCTATAACCGTAAAATCCCCTCTCTCCATCTTTTTACCGGAGCTCATTTTGATTATCATAAACCGAGTGACGACATAGAATTTATTGATGCTGAGGGGATTGTCAAAGTAGCTTCGTTTACCTTAGATATAATCAATTATTTTGATAATTATGACGGCAGTTTAACTTTCAGAAAAACTAAAAGTTCCGATAAAAGTAAAAAGCGTTCCCACTTTTCAGTTACTTTAGGAATTATACCGGATCATATTGCCGAAATTAAGGGAATTAAAATTGATGGTGTCTCCCCTGAAAAACCTGGCGAAAAAGCCGGAATGCTAAAAGGAGATATTATCATTAAAATGGGCACCAAAGATATCGGAGACATCTATGATTATATGAGTATGCTGGGAAAATTTAGCAAAGGCGATACAACTCAGGTTGTTATTCAAAGAGGAGATTCAACATTAACTTTAGAGGTTATATTCGATTAAAAGTACTTATTCATCGTAATGACGAGTTTTATCAGAACCCTTAGAGCGCCTTACGGAAATAACGCCTTTGATTTTTTTTATTTTATCAAAAATTCTATTTAAGTGAGATAAACTGGCAACTTCTACCACAAATAGCCCAACCGCAGTAGTATCTTTGGCAAACATCTCAGCCGCTCTTACATTCGTATTTGCATCAGCAATAGCCTGAGTGATATCTCTCAACATATTCTTTCTGTCTTCAACAATCATCTCCAATTCAACAATAAATGACTGTCCCTTATCAGTATCCCAGCTCACATCAATTTTGCGTTCAGGAAATTGTTCTTGAAGATAAAGACAACTTTGACAGTCATTACGATGAATGGTCACGCCTCTTCCCCGAGTAATAAAACCGACAATATCTTCTCCTGGAACTGGCTGACAACATCCAGCAAAACGGAACATCATATCATCCATGCCATGAACTTTAATACCTTTAGTTCCCCTGATACGTTCAATAACTTTTCCAATAAAACCTCGTTGTTCATCTTCCTTAGCAGGAGAAATTAAATCAATGAATCTTTTGCTAGTTATTGAGCCTTCACCAATAGCACTAAAAAGATTTTCAATTGTTTTCTTGTCCAATTTTTCAGCAGTTTCAAGTAAAACTGCATTAGTTGGATAAGGAATGTGTGCTCTTTTTAGTTCCCTTTCCACAATCTGCTTGCCTAATTGAATAGACTGGTCAAGACCGGCTTGTTTTAACCATTTTTTTATTTTTGAACGAGCTTTTGTAGTCTTAACCAACTTCAACCAATCGTGCGATGGTGACCTATTTTGATTAGTAATTATTTCTACCGAATCTGCCGTATTAAGCTCAGTTGATAAAGGCATCAATCTACTATTTATTTTAGCTCCTGCACAATGAATGCCGACCTCGGTATGAATTGAGAATGCAAAATCAAGAGGAGTTGAACCTCTGGGAAGATTTATTAGTTTCCCTTCGGGCGTATAGACAAAAATATCTTCGGTGTATAAATCAATTTTTAAGTATTCTAAAAATTCCGACGGATTTATCATGTCTCTCTGCCATTCGAGCACATCGCGAAGCCATATCATCTGTCGGTCATCTTTGCTTATCGTCTGCTTGCCTTCTTTATAAAGCCAGTGTGCGGCAATACCATTTTCAGAAATATAATGCATCTGGTGAGTTCTAATTTGAATTTCCACCATCTTTGAACGAGGACCTACAACAGTAGTATGCAAAGAGCGATAACCATTCTGCTTAGGATTAGCTATGTAATCATGAAACCTTCCAGATACCGGTTTCCACATTGTATGTAAAATCCCCATAGTGTGATAACAATCACGTTCAGAATTTACAATAACTCTAATAGCAAAAAGATCATAGATTTCTTCAAACGGAACCTTCCTAATTCTTTCTTTTCTGTAAATAGAATCTAAATGTTTAGCCCGACCATTCACGGTTGCAGAAATATTATTTTCTTTCATAGCCTTTTTAATCGGCTTAACAACTTCCAATATATATGCATCTCGTTCTTCTTTACGTTCATCAATTTTTTGAACAATTTGATTATAAATATCTTCTTCAAGATATTTAAGAGATAAATCCTCAAGTTCGGTTTTAATTTTATTTATTCCAAACCTATGAGCTAACGGTGCATATACCTCACGGGTTTCATTGGCAATGATTTTTTGTTTTTCTTTTGAAAGATACTGTAGTGTACGCATATTATGTAAGCGATCAGCTAATTTTATAAGAATAACTCTAATATCACGTGACATTGTAAGCAACATTTTCCTGAAATATTCCACCTGCTGTTCTTCTCTTGACGCAAAATGAACCGCTCCGATTTTTGTAACTCCATCGACCAATTCAGCAATTTCATCTGAAAATTCTCGTCTGATATATTCCAGAGATATATCAGTATCCTCGACAACATCATGTATCAAACCTGCAACAATAGTTGCTGAATCCATATGTTGTTCAGCCAAAATAAAAGCCACCTCAAGGCAGTGCTGAATATATGGTTCTCCAGATGACCGTTTTTGGCCATCATGAGCATGATTAGAAAATTCGTATGCTTTACGAATTAAAGGAATATTCACATTCGCATTAAAAGACTCAATTTGTATTATAAATTCAGCTAAATTCATTACTTAATTTCCACTAAAAGAAGCAATAATTTCTTCACAGAGCGACTCTTCAGATATCTGCTCCATACATTTACAATTATCGGATGGACACTGACACTCTTTAATAGAGGGCATAATAACTTTATGGTTATCACCAATTGGTCCCCATCTGACAGGTGACATTATTTTTCTGCTTGGGTACAAACCAACAACTTTTGTATTCAACGCCGCCGCAAGATGTAGCGGTCCGGTAGAATTTGCAACAACAACATTCGCCAGAGATAAGACAGCTCCAAGTGTTCTTAAATCAGTTTCACCTGCAATCGATTTTATATCAAATTTCATTTGAGCAGATATTTTTTTTATCATTTCACTTTCACTATCAGACCCTGAAAAAACAACCTCATAATTTCTGCTTTTAAGATGTTCGGACAATTCCATGAACTTAACCATAGGCCAACTCTCAGCTGACCCGCCGCTCCCAGGATGAATCAATATAAAATCATTCGAAACATTTGCTTCCTTAAGTATTCTTCTGGCATTCTTAATTTCTTTATCACGAAGATATATGTTTGGTTGAGTAACAGTTTCTCCATCCAGAAATAATTTTAAAAAATCAAGGTTATATTGATATTCATGCTTTTTATTTTCTTTACGACTATGATATATGAAATGATTATAAAATACAGAATTAAATCTTCGCGCCGTACCTATCCTAATTGGAATATTAGCTTTATAGAAAAGGCGACTTATATAGCGTTCTGGATACAATACAACTACTACAGAATAGTTTTCTTTTTTTAATTTTTGCAATAAATCTTTTTTATAAAGATTATCTTTAAATAATTGATCATTTTGAACTCTAATGATTTTTCGGATGTGATTATTATTTTCTATTATTGGCGATGCATATAGCGACGTAAGAACATCAATGTCACATTCAGGATATCTTTTTTTCATGGTTTCAACAAAAGGTAAAGCCAAAATCAAATCACCCAATTTATCACTTCGGCTGATAAGAATTTTATCACCCTTTTTTATATCAATTTTTGTTGCCATATTTTTCTTTTTCGATCAATTCCATTAGTTTTGAATATTTAACAAAAACCGCTTTTGCCGACAAAACAGATAACACAAATCCGGCAGTACCATCTAAGAAACCTAATTTTATTATATAATGTTTCACAAATGCTGCAACCGGTTTTACAAACAATTTCACAATTCCTACTTTTGTACCTTTGGAAAATTCCTCTTTGGCACTGATAGTAGTATAGCGATTAAATTTCTCAAAATATTGTTCCAGATTATCATAGCTGTAATGAAGAAGTTCACCATTAGTTTTACCAGTAGCACCCTGTACCAAAACTCTTTCATGAATTACCTTATCATCAAATCTGCCTTTGGATTTCTTAAACAACCTTAAAATATAATCAGGATACCAACCGCAATGCAATATCCATTGTCCCATAAATTTAGTTTTTCGCTTTAAATAATAACCGCCGCAGGCATCTGAATTATCAATAATTTCTTTTATTTCCACCTTCAATTTTTCGGACAACTCTTCATCTGCATCAACCGATAAAATCCACTCGCCACAAGCCGCATCAACACCTGAGTTTTTTGCTTTTCCATACCCTTCCCAAATCGGAGAAACAATTTTCGCATTATATCTTTTTGCAATTTCAACTGTCTTATCTGTTGACTCTGAATCAACCACAACAATTTCATCAACCCACTTCAATGATTCCAGACATCGGATTATATTCTTCTCTTCGTTCTTGGTAATTATTACAGCAGATATTTTCATCTTTTTCCAACCGACGAAATATTATTGGCAAGTTTCAAGTATTCTTCAAATACCTGATTAGCAGTTATATCATGAATGTTATCGTCATTACCTGAGACAATAGCTCCACCTTCCTGACCATATGGCTTCCAAAGAAGGAAATTCTTCATAAACCGACTATATAGTCCAATTACTTGTACTTTAAATGAACGAGCTATATGTACAAGCGAAGTGTCGGGACTTATCAAAATATCTAAATATTTTATCATGGCAGTAGCCTGAATAAGTGTAAGATTATCAGGAACCAAATAAACATTTTCTCTAAGTTCAGATAATATTTTCTCTCCTCGTTTACGTTCATTAGGCGTAGTGAAAAGAATGACTTTACTGTTCATATCCGATTGGATAATACTTCTTACTAAACTAATAGACTTATCAATTCTCCAAATTCTTGTAGGTGAACCGGCTGACAAATTATAACCGATAAGCTTTGAATTATTAGAATCCTTGATTGAACTGACAAATTGTTTAGCTTCGTTATCAGCTTGCTCATCAACATATGGAATAGCATAGCCGCTAATTTCTGAACTGTTAATATTAAAAGCTTCCAGTAATTTGAGTGTATTTTCAATAATATGACCAGTATTACCCATCCGATGATCATAATTAAAATCATAATATTTTTGATATTTTATTTTACCAACGCCAATACGAGGTTTGCCCTTAGATACAATTTGAGAAATAAACAAAGCCGTAACGGAATCATCACATATCATATCAACCACACAATCATAATTTTCAGAACGCATTTTGCGAAAAGTATTAATATCTTTAAATAAAGATTTAGTGTACAAAAATATTTTATCGAACCTCTTATCATTTTTAATCAAAGCAATATTTTTAGGAGACCCTAATATTGATATATCAATATGGGGATAATATTTTTTGAGACCGTCAAAAACAGGAAATGAGATTACCATATCCCCTATTTTTTCAGGACGAAGGAAAAGAACTTTTTTAAGTTTATTAGCATCAAGCGGTTTAAATTCTTTTATCCCA
>QNAD01000045.1 GCA_003641345.1 Candidatus Zixiibacteriota bacterium
ATAAACCTTGGTTCCTCGTCGTTGACTATTTGAGTCACGACCGTTCTTAGAAGAACCAACACCTTTCTTATGAGCCATACAAAAACCTCTATCTTAATTCATTTTTCCCAAACCAAAATAACAACATCTTATACTTTTATCGACATATAGTCAAACAACAAAAGTCTAAAATAATAACTTCCAAACTTTAAAAAAGCAAGCGGTTTTTTAATCCGTTGTCCTTCTTGTGTTTATAGCGCAAAATCAAGCAACGGCAAATCAAAGTCTCTCTGATTTTGACATTCTTTTTTCACAAACATAATTTAAAAAACGACCCAAAACAGACTTTGCCTGTGTCATACATGCGAACAGGTTTTTTGAAAAAGTCTATAGGATGTTGTGGTGGGTCCTGAAAATCTATGCAAATAGACTTTTGTGACCTACTAGACTCTTTTAATTCTATAATGTCGAAACTTAAGAGTTTCGGCTTACTCGATTCCTTGATTAATTAGATTTAATTTTCAGGTAAATGAAATTTTTGCCATAAAAAAAGCGGTTGAAATTTCAACCGCTTTTTTAAATCGTAGAATACTATTAATGAATTTGTTCTTCAGTTTTTTGTTTTTCATTAAGTTTAAATGTGAGTTTATCATTTCCAGCATCAATTACCAAATCACAATCACCGGCATATTGACCGCGCAGAATTTCTTCCGCGAGAGGATCTTCAAGATAAGCCTGCAAAGCTCTCTTAAGCGGTCTTGCACCATACTGAGGATCATAGCCTTTATCTGTAAGGAATTCCTTAGCATTATCGGTGAGCTTGAAACTAATCCCTTTATCAGCCAATCTGATTGCAATATCAGCGATAAGGATTTCAATAATCTCAGTGATATGTCCACGAGTGAGTTGATGAAAAATAATTGATTGGTCAATACGGTTCAATAATTCAGGATTAAACAGTTTTTTAAGTTCATCAGAAATTGTTTTTTTCATGTTACCAAAAGACTTCACATCTTGTTCAGAAGCGAATCCAACAGTTTTCTGGTCTGATAACTCACGAGTTCCAATATTAGAAGTCATAATGACAATTGTGTTTTTAAAATCTACTTTTCTTCCAAATGAATCAGTCAAAGAACCATCATCGAATAGTTGGAGTAGAATATTAAAAACATCCGGATGTGCTTTTTCTATTTCATCAAGAAGGACTACCGAATATGGTTTACGACGAACTTTCTCAGTCAACTGTCCCCCCTCTTCAAATCCTACATACCCGGGGGGAGCACCAATTAAACGAGAAACTGCAAATTTTTCCATATATTCTGACATGTCAATTCTTATAAGTGATTCAACATCATCAAACATAAATTTTGATAATTGTCTGGCTAATTCTGTTTTACCTACGCCTGTAGGTCCTAAGAATAGGAAAGTACCGATTGGCCTTCTTGGATCACCTAATCCGGCACGTGCCCGACGAATTGTTTTAGCCAAAACTTCAATAGCATCTTTCTGCCCAATAATTTGACTACTTAATGATTCTTCCATTTTAAGAAGCCGATTGGTTTCATTCTCTTCCATCCTGAAAAGTGGAATGCCGGTAATTTTTGAAAGGACCTGAGCGACATCCTCGCCAGTTAGAACAACTTTTTCCTCTTCTCTTGCTTGTTCCCATTTTGTTTGCAATTCAACAAGTTTTTCTTTTTTAATCTTAATATCATCACGAAGCTGAGCGGCAGTTTCAAAAGCTTGATTTTTAACAGCCTGCTCTTTTTTCTTCTGCAATTCTACCAATTCCGTTTCAATTTCGCTGAACTCTGTGGGACGCGTATATGAAGCTAAATGTGCCCTTGAACCGGCTTCATCAATTAAATCAATTGATTTGTCCGGTTGAAATTTACCCGACACATAACGATTGGTAAATTTTACTGCTGTTTCAATCGCTTCATCAGAAATAATAATCTTGTGGTGTTCTTCGTATTTAATGCGAAGGCCTTTCAGGATTTCAATAGTATCGGTTTCAGAAGGCGGCTCCACCATAACAGTTTGGAATCTTCTTTCCAGAGCACCATCTTTTTCAATAAACTTGCGATACTCATTTAAAGTTGTGGCTCCGATACAGCGAAGTTCTCCACGTGCCAATGATGGTTTGAAAATATTGGATGCATCCAGAGACCCTTCTGCTCCACCAGCTCCAACAATAGTATGTAGCTCATCTATAAAAATAATGACATCGGTGGCATTTATGATTTCGGTCATTACAGCTTTCAGGCGTTCTTCGAATTGTCCGCGATATTTAGTACCGGCAACAAGAGATGCCATGTCAAGCGTTACAACTCTTTTATTTTCTAAAGTTTGCGGGATCTGATTACTTACAATGCGTTGGGCTAAACCTTCGGCAATCGCAGTTTTACCTACTCCCGGCTCTCCGATTAAGACTGGATTATTCTTTTTCCGACGGGATAAAATTTGAGCTACCCGTTCAATTTCATCTGTTCGACCGATAATTGGGTCAAGTTTGCCCCTTCGAGCCAGTTCAGTTAAATCTCGACCAAAATGATCTAATGCCGGAGTTTTTGATTTTTTTCGTTTTTTCTTAAACGAAGACGGTTTGCCACTATGAATATTTTTTAGTTCTTCATATGCTTCTTTATAATCTACATCGTATGTGGACAAGACCTGTGCCGCAACACCTTCTTCATCTTTCAGTAAAGCCAGTAGAATATGTTCGATGTCAATATCTTTTGATTTTAACGCACGGGCTTCCTGTCCGGAGACTTCCAATGTTTTTTTAGCACGAGCGGTTAAAGGCAATTGTCCCATTGTCATCGTTCCACCGGAAGGCTGTACAACTTCTTCGATAGATGTTTTCAGGTCAATTAATTCGATTCCGAGATTTTGTAATACTTCCACACCAATACCATCCCCCAAACGAAGCAAACCCAACAGAAGATGCTCTGTTCCGATATAGTCATGCTTTAAACGAGCAGCCTCATCACGGGCAAATTCAATTGCTTTTCTGGCGTTTTCTGTAAACATCTCATTCATGATGTGTGTCCCTTCATATCTTTAATAAAATATATCTTCTCTTTTGAATTTATACAATGTGTTATTTTTGTTCCACTTCTCTTAATTTTTCCCTAACCATTTGAGCCCGAACGAAATCTCTCCGATTGGGGTCCATTTCATGGCTATAATACTTCTGTAAATGTGCCGGTTGAGAGAATAATAAAATTTCATTTATCAACGATGTATCCAAAAATTGGATAATTTTCATGGCATGTCCTAATCTTACAGCGGATAGAAGATTCATTACTTCTTCCGATGACAACACGCGAGCATGTTTTAATATGCCATAAGCACGCCAGATTTTATCTTCAATCATATCAGCCGCCTCATTCATAAGTCTATCCCTTGAAGCCGCTTCTTTTTCAATAATTTCATAAGTAATTTTTTTAATTTGATTAATGATTTCTTCTTCGGTTATACCTAAAGTATTCTGATTGGAAATTTGGAACAGATTTCCCAATACATCACTGCCTTCACCATAGAAACCACGAACCACCAAGCCTGTCCGAGTAATATGAGATATAACTTTTTCAATTTCTCGAGTTAACACCAAGCCGGGTAAATGAATTAAAACCGATGTTCTCATGCCGGTACCGGCATTTGTAGGACATGCTGTTAAAAATCCAAAATCCGCATCATAACTGTATTCCAAATACTTCCCTATTTCATTATCAAACTGTTTAGCTAATTGAAAAGCACCTTCAGGGTCTAATCCGGGAGCAAGAGATTGAATTCTTAAGTGGTCTTCTTCGTTTACCATAATAGAAATTCGTTCATCATTATTTATATAAAGTGATTTTGCTAACTCTCCATTTAAAAACGAGGGAGAAATCAAATGACGCTCTATAAGAAAATCTTTATCAAGGCTGTTTATATCAGAAGCTTTTAAATACATTCCATCTGCCAACATTGTAGATCTGGCAACAGTTGAATCAATATAACTTATTATTCTCTTTCTGGTATCGATATTGGCGGATGACGGGAACTTACATCCAGCAACATTTCTGGCTAAACGAACTCTTGTGGAAAGAACCACCAAAGATTCATTACCTTCCCCTGATAACCAGACAGCAGGACTTTTTGCCATTTGCTCAAACATTGTGCTCATATCTGTCCCCTATTTGCTTTCCGTAGGTGTTGAGTTACGTAAAGATTTCAATTTGTCTCTAATCTCTGCGGCACGCTCAAAATCTTCGGATTCAATTGCTTTATTAAGTTCGGTTTCCAGCCGTTCTTCTTCCTGAACAGGTATCGGTAAGGAACTTTCCATTTCAGATTCTCCAAATTCAGGTACTGTTCCTCGATGTAACGATGAACCATGAATCTTTCTCATAATCAATTCTAAATTAGAGCGAAAAGCATCATAACATTTACCGCATCCGAATCTTCCTTGTCGTGTAAACTCCTCAAAGGTCATACCACACTCACTGCAAGAAACTGTTTCATTAATATCTGTATTTTTATTCGGGGAATTAAAATCTTGTGTCATGCCCGATAATATATCCGCTAAAGGAAATGGTATATTATCCAGAGGGGAGTGGAAACCTCTGGCTGAAGCACACTCTTTACATAACGAAAGAGACCTTTTCTCATTGTTTGTAATTTGTGTCAAATGAACCTGAGCTTCTCTTTTTTTACAATCCTGACAAAGCATATTTTCACCTAATAAATTAAATTTATCTGTTTATAGTTCCATCAACTAACTTTAGTTCTCTATTACAGTCAGCCGCTAATTCACGATTATGAGTTGCAATCAAAAATGTCGTTTTCTGTTCTTTGTTAAGATTCAACAAAAGCTCATGAAGTTTATTCCCTGTATTAATATCCAGATTACCCGAAGGTTCATCAGCTATAACAATTCCAGGTTCATTAGCTAAAGCTCTTGCTACTGCAACTCTTTGTTGTTCACCTCCCGATAATTGTTTCGGAAGATGACTTCTCCTATCTATTAAACCCACTTGTTCAAGAAGTTGTTCCCCTTTTTCACGAATTAAGGCATTGCCTTTTCCGGCTATTAACATCGGTAACATCACATTTTCCAAAGCATTAAAATCATCTAAAAGGTAATGTGTCTGAAATACAAACCCGACATTTTTATTTCTGAATGCCGCTAAGGCTTCCTGTGATTTATTTTTCAAGTGTTCTCCACGTACTATAACCTCACCGCTTGTGGGGGTATCCAAACCACCTAATAGATGCATTAAAGTTGATTTTCCAACACCAGACTCACCGGTAATAGCAATCATTTCACCTTCATTAACAGTCAAATTTATTCCTCTTAAAACCGAAAGTTTACCTTCCGGCGTTGAAAAATCACGTGTAATATTAACAGCGGTTAATATTTCCAAGTTGTCATTCAAAATATACTCCATTCACAGAGATATTTGATGTATCGGCATTTTTCCATCTTTTCATTATCAAAAAGTGACTCATTATTTTCTTAATACCTCCACCACGTGTAATTTTGCAGCCTGAAAAGCAGGGTATAATGCCGCAAGATAACAAATTATTATTGTGACAATTCCTGCCAGTAGAAAATCAAATAGATGAACATCAATGGGTAAATATGTTATAAAATATATATCAGGGGGAAGTGATATTAATTCGTAGCGGTTCTGAATAAAAGCGGCTAAAAGAGCTATTAACCAACCACTTAAGACACCAGCAAATGCGATAACCATTCCTTTTATAACAAATATTTTTCTGATTGAAGCAGGTGTAGAACCGATAGTTTTTAAAATGCCAATTTCTTCTCTTTTTTCCATTGTCAACATCACCAATGTTGAAATTATTGAAAAAGCGGCAACAATTACTATAAGAATGAATCCCAAGAACAAAATCTTTTTTTCTATCGCTATCCATGAGAATAAATTTTTATGTAAAATATACCAAGGGACAATATCATATTTATATTCTAATGATGAATCTATAATTGGTTTCATAAGTTCGGCATTATAAATATTATCCAATTTTAAATGCACAGCTGTTACGGAGTTGCCGACTTTAAAAAGTTTTTGGGCTGATTCAAGTGAAATATAAGCTAATTGAGCATCAAATTCAAACATGCCTGTTTCAAAAATCCCCGAAACGTAAAATTTTGCTACTCGAGGACGTGTTTTGCGATGAAGATCTTCCCCTTTTAAAGAATATAGAACAGCCCTTTCTCCAATATAAATACCTAAGTTTTGAGCTAAGGTTTTTCCAAGAATTATTCCGGGAATAGTGTCATTTTCAGTAATTTGCGGCTCAAAACTATATTTCCCGAGTTTAATATCTGTGGCAATATTCGATGCCTGACGTTCTTTTTCAACATCAATCCCACGAATTACTATTCCATCTCCGGACGATGAAGATGATATTGCCGCCTTATAATAAATAAATGGCGAAGCCGCCACAACACCATCAATAGATTCAAGATTGTTTACCATCTCATCATAGTTATTAATTAATCCTCCTCGTAACGGAAAGATTGAAATGTGAGATGTAGTCCCCAATAATCTGGTTCTTATTTCTGACTCAAATCCATTATGCATTGACATCACAAAACAAACAACCGCAACCCCTAATGTTACCCCTAAAATTGTAATCCAAGTTGATACCGAGATAAAAAAGCGCCCCGATTTCAAATATCTTTTTGCTATAAATAATTCATATTTCATATTACATAATAGCCGTTTGATATATCCAAAATCAATCATAATCTAAGATGATTTCTAACAATCTCGTCATAAACTTAAGAATATTATAATTTTATAGATTGCTGAATTATAGCTTGGGTTATACTTTATGATTATGTTAAGAAATATTCCTAAGCCTTCAATTTCAAGAAATTTAGTCATAAAGGGTGCTGGGCTGTTTTGGGTTATAGGTGGTCTTTTCTTAATATATCGTTCTTATAGTATTATTCCAAATGTTCATAAATCAATAATTGTGCTAAGCTTAATAGCCATAACGCTTTCCAGCTTGAAAAGCTGGCTTCTGTTTTCCCGAATAGTAAATAAAAATATCAAAAGAATAGAAAATCTTGCTCCAAATAAAAAAGAAATCTGTCTTTTTGCGTTCCAATCCATAGAATCATATTTTCTTATTATAATAATGATTATTCTTGGAGTATATATCAGAGAAATAAACCTTTCAGCTGATATTCTTTTTGTGCTTTATTTGGCTATTGGTTTAGCATTAATCATTTCCAGCAGGAAATATCTTATGTGGTGTAACTCGTAAACTACGAACGGGTTATATGTTTTTGTTGCGTCTCAATATAGTTTATTAGCTTAAAACTTAACAGATTGTTAAAAATTTCACAATATCATGACAAATATATGACAACTATTCTCTCAATTATTGCATCTTTTTACCCAAAATGAAAACATTTAAGATAAATATAGGTTTATAAAATATGGAATTTGGAATTATTGGGACATCAATCTGGCAACAGAATATGCCGCTTTTAGAGAGATTGACTGTTGATAGAGATTCAAAAATTGAAACTATTCAAAAATTAAAAGAAATTCTTGGTTTGGAAGAATTAATTTATCTTTCGACTTGCAACAGAGTTGAATTTATTTTTGTAAAACCGCGTCATATAAGTAATAATACAATTTTACATAAAATGATTGATTTCTTCTTTAAAAATAACACGACTATCAGTTTTTTCCCTAATGATTTTTTCACATATTCAGGTAAAGAAGCTATCAGCCATCTTTTCCGAATGACTTCTTCTTTAGAATCATTAGTTATTGGTGAAACACAAATATCCAGCCAATTTAAAACCGCTTATGAAGAAGCTCAAGCTGCCGGCTGGTGTGGACCGATGCTTAACAGTTTAGCAAAAGAAGCTCTTATGATTGCCAAAAGAGTAAAAAAAGAAACTACTATTAGTGATGGTTCTGTTTCTATGGCGTCTCTTGCTACCAACGAACTCAAAAATACTTTAGATAAAATTGATGCTCCCAAAGTTGCCATAGTTGGCTCTGGTGAAATGTCAGTAAAGATGGCTAAATATATTAAAGATATATTTAATGGTCAGATTGTTTTTGTTAACCGAACTTTAGCCAAAGCAGAAAAACTGGCTTCTGAATATAAATGTGAATCAATTGCATTAGATAAATTTTTGGAATCCCCGATTGAAATCGATGCTATTATTACTGCCACAGCCGCGACTGGACCGGTTTTTGATTTTGAATTTCTAAAAAAATTACAGAAAATGAACAAACAGATTGTTTGTATTGATCTTGCTATCCCCCGTGATTTCAGTTTTGATTTTAATGGTGCTGAAAATATAACATTAATTGACATACCCTTTTTAAAATCAAAAGCACAATCAAATCTTCGTCAAAAATTTGTCGAAGCCAGTCGAGCTGATGAAATTGTACGCGATGCCGTATTACAATATCTTTCACGTCGTATTGAAGTTTCCTTAAAACCAATTTTCAATGAGAGTTACAAAGAATCTATGGATTTTGCCCGAAAAGCTTACGACGACCTCTTTTCACACCGGATGCAATCTCTTCCAGAAGAAGAAAAAGAAGCTGTTTTTGAATTGATTTCCAAAGTTATTGGTCATTCTTCATTTCAACCTGTGAAAATGCTATCTAACCGCTTTGTTGAAATGCGTTCTAATATAGATTTAGCTGAAATAGCTTCTATTCGCAAAGAAGCCATATGAACTCAAGAAAAATAATTATTGGTACCAGAGGGTCGGACCTTGCCCTTTATCAGGCAAATTTTATTCATGATATTCTCGTTAACGAATACAAATGCTTGGTTGAGATTAAAATAATAAAAACTACCGGTGATAAAATTGATACTATCTCTTTTGATAAAATGGAAGGGAAAGGTTTTTTCACTAAAGAACTTGAAGAGGTTCTGTTAAATAAAGAAATTGATTTGGCGGTCCATTCATTAAAAGATTTGATGACTACTCAACCATCCGGTTTAAAATTAGGAGCCGTAGGTTATCGGGCTGACAGAAGGGAAATGCTTCTAATTAGAAAAGAATCACTGGGATCAAATAAAGTTATTCCTGTTAAAGATGGTGGTGTTATTGGTACCAGTTCTGCTCGTAGGAAATGTCAGATAGTTCATTATAATCCAACTTTACAGATAAAAGACCTTCGCGGTAATGTCCCGACCAGAATAAATAAATTACGTAATGGACAATATGATGCCATAATAGTTGCGGCGGCTGGTGTTAATAGGTTGGAACTTAATTTAGATGATCTTGAAGTTATTCTTCTTGATGCAGAAATTTTTCTACCTGCACCTGCTCAAGGTATTCTTGGAATTCAAATAAGGGATAATGACCAATTTATAGAATCTGTTGTCAGTAAACTCGGCTCAAAAGATGAAATGATTTCAGCTATGCTTGAGAGAGGTTTATTAGCTAAATTTGATGCTGGGTGTTCTCTCCCACTTGGAGTTTATTCTGAAAACAACGATGGTAATTTAACTTTGAAAGCTGTTTTAGGAATCAGAGAAAATGACCAATGGAAAGGTTTGAAAAAAATCGAACTTTCTGGAATTGATGTCGAACAAATTGTTTCCGATGCTTTTCAGAAATTAAATCAATGATTGTTCGTTATGAAGATAGGCATCACCAGAGATATAAATCAGTTGGCAGAGTTAAAACCTCTTGCAATTCAAAAAAAAATTGAACTTTTACCTGTTCCGGTTATAAAAATTGAACCAATTGATTTTGAATTCTCTTTTGAGAATAATCCGGATTGGATTTTATTTACCAGCGCCAATGCCGTATCAATCTTTTTTCAGTACCTAAAAAAAAATAATCAGGCTTTGCCCCCACAGACTAAAATTGCTTCGATTGGAAATAAAACATCAAACAGAATAAAA
>QNAD01000046.1 GCA_003641345.1 Candidatus Zixiibacteriota bacterium
ACTAAATACGTATTGGCTTATAACAAGTTGCTAATTTTAGTCTTTTTAATCAACAAAATTATCACCCCCAAATTGTTATAAAATTAGTTGCTTGAGTATGAAAGTACTGATATTTTTAAGTTAATCATTTTGAGGAATATGGTTTTGAATATCTTAATTTATTTTTTCTTAGCTTTGATAAGCTATATTATGGCTTATCGCTTTTACTCCAAATATATTGCTAAATCAATAGGAGAAATTCCCGATCGCCCTACTCCGGCTGTAATAATAAATGATGGAAAAGATTTTGTTCCAACTAGACCGTCTGTACTTTTTGCCCATCATTACTCTACAATTGCCGGTGCCGGTCCAATTGTAGGTCCTACTCTTGGGATTCTTTATGGAATAGGTCCAGCCTGGTTGTGGGTTGTTCTCGGAGCTATATTTTTGGGGGCAGTCCATGATTTTACTTCCTTATTTGCATCAATTAGGGAAAAAGGTAATTCAATAGCTGAAATTGCACGTAAGTCATTGGGACCTGCAGGTTTCTTATTTTTTATAACTTTTACAATTATAATGATTATTTTGGTTACATCAGCATTTCTTTCTCTTACAACTATTTCATTGACCTCGCTTTGGCCTCTTGAAAAATTAGGGTTGCCAGAATCTCAAGAATTGTTAAGAACAAAAATTATTGATGGGCATTCATTTGGAGTGGTTGGCGGTATTGCTTCAACATCGGTAGCAATAATAACTTTTCTGGCTCCTATTTTAGGTTTCTTGATACTTAAGAAAAATATAAAAACTGTTTATGCTTATATAATAGCAATAACAATCTGTTTTATCTCAATTTATTTTGGATTTAAATTCCCAATTGCTCTTGATTCATCAATTTGGATGATTTTAATAGCTGTTTATACTTTTTTTGCCTGTCAATTACCAGTATGGCTGATTCTCCAGCCTCGAGATTTTATCAATGTTCAAATATTATATGCAGGTATGGTATTACTTGTAACAGGTGTAATTATATCGGGATTTAATGGAGCTGAGGTAACTTATCCTATAACCAACTTTGTTGTTGGCGAGGCGAAAATGGGTCCAGTATGGCCTTTTCTATTTATTACAATTTCATGCGGTGCAATTTCGGGGTTTCATGCTCTTGTCTCTGGAGGCACGTCCTCTAAGCAGCTTGACAAAGAAAGCAATGCACGTTCAATAGGTTATGGAGGAATGCTTCTGGAGGGGCTTTTGGCAGTATTGGTGCTTATAACTATATCATCTGCATTGAGTTATAATGATTATATTAATATTGCATGGCCGGAGATTGGCAAAGGAAATCCAATTTTGGCATTTGCTTTATCTGTTGGTAATTTGTTGAATGGTTCAATAGGATTGTCGATTGCGTTTGGAACTGTAATTGGAATTCTCATCGTTGAAGGATTTTTAATTACTACTTTGGATTCTGCGGTACGATTAAACAGGTATCTGTTTGAAGAATTTTGGAAAACAATTTTTAAAAATCCGCCTAAATTAGTGAAGAAATTTTATTTTAATACAGGGTTATCAGTAATTTTGATGTTATTTATTGCCTGGAATCAAGGGTATAAACTTATCTGGCCGCTTTTTGGATCGACCAATCAATTATTGGCGGCTTTAACTTTGATGACTATAACTGTCTGGTTGCATCATGCCGGACGTAAGCACTGGTTTACTTTAGTACCAGCAATAATAATGTTAATAATAACCATTTGGTCTTTGTTTTATTATTTGGTTATTAGATATATTCCACAAAAAAATGTTCTATTGGGCGTTACCGATTTAATTCTTTTGTTGTTAGCTATTGGAGTTCTTTATTTGTCAGCCAAGCAACTGCTATTTGGCAAGTCAAAACCAGAGCCGACAATAACTTCCAAAGCCTAATATAATAATCTTCTAAATTCTTCAGTTGCAATAAATAAACTCTAATTTAAGCCGATATATCATAGATAGAAAAGAAATAAAAAATGAAACTATTTTTAGATAGAAATAAAACTTTACTCCCAAGAGTAGATAACATTTATCTGCTGACCAGATTATTAACATTATCTGGAATTTGTTATATTATTTTTTCCGGTTATTATAATTTTGGGGATAAGAATTTTTTTTATGCCATTATTGGCACTTTCTTACTTCATATTGGTATTTTCATAATAGCAATTTATGAAAAATTTGACATAAAATTAGCTTATCTTTCAGCTATTTTATACGATTTAATTTTGATTCCTATTTTGATTATTTATACCGGTAAATTATCATCATCTTATTTTTTATTATTTTATCTTACCGTATCAGTTGCGGCATATGTTTTAACATTTTGGTTTGCTTCGGCTGTAGCCCTTTTAGTTTCGGCTTTATATCTACTATCTGTTTTTGATAATATAAACTGGGATAATTTTTTTGACATATCTATCAGAATAGGATTTGTTTGGATTTACTATTTTGCTATTTCATATGCATCAAGGTATATGCGTAAAACTGAAAAAAGAGTGTTAAAGCTTTTTGATACACTTAACAAGCGAACTTCAGAACTTGAAAAATCTCAGGCACAACTTGAGATGATTTATGAAAACACGCGAGTATTGGCATCAATTCTTGATATAGAGGGAGTATTAAAAGAAGTTGTAAGAATTATTGGGAGAGTTCTTCAGTACAATTATTTTGGAATTATCTTAAAAGATAAAAGAAAAAATTTGTTTTATCGAGCTCGTATTGAAGGATCAGTAGAAAACTATCATCCCAAAGCTATACCTGTTTCCGGTATGGGGTTAATTAGGAAAGTATTTGATATCGGTGAGGAAATTACTGTTAAAGATATTGTTAAAAGAGAAGATTACAAACCTCTCTATACTGGTTCAAGATCATTAGCAGTGTTACCTTTGACGTCACATGGTCAGAATCATGGCGTTCTTTTTGCAGAATCCAGTATTAAGGATGATTTTAATCAAAAAGATATGCAGGTCTTAACTGCTGTGGCTCGCTCTGCTGGATTAGCGATAGAAAATGCAGAACTTCATCGAAAGACCGAAGAATTAACAGTTATTGATGAATTGACAGGTATTTATAATTATCGCTATTTTGTGCGTAAGTTACAGGAAGAAAAGCGAAGAGCTCTTAGGTATTCATTGCCGCTCTCTTTGATAATGGTCGATATTGATTTTTTCAAAAAATTAAATGATAATTATGGACACGAAACGGGAAATAAGATTCTCAAAAGACTTTCGGTAATCATCAAAAGTTGCATAAGAGATGTTGATATATTCGCCAGGTATGGCGGAGAAGAATTTGTGATAATTCTTCCTCAAACACCAGAAAGTGAAGCTTTTAATATTGGGGAACGAACTCGCAAGGCAGTGGAAGAAGAGGTTTTTGGAGTTGGAAAAGCTGGTGATTTAAAAATCACTATTTCACTTGGTGTTAGTTCATTTCCGGAAAATGGTAAATCACATGAAGAGTTATTATCCGTAACTGATCAGGCTTTATATAGGGCGAAAGGTGAGGGAAGAAACTTAGTAAGAGTAATATAATGTTGAATATATATAGAATATTTATTTAAATTGGAGATATAATGAAAGATATAATAAAAAGTTTAGGCCAGTTTTTTATTATCGGATTTCCCGATAATTCACCATCCTCGGAATTTTTGAATTTTATAGACGAAGTTCAGCCGGGGGGTGTCATTCTTTTTGAAAACAATTGTAACACTTATGAAAGCACTGCTCGAAATATATTAAGCATTAAGAGTCGTTATAATGAATATGCACCTTTTATTGCGATTGATCAGGAAGGTGGTAGGGTCTGCCGTTTAAGGGGAACTCCTGTAGAATATATGAGTCCAATGAAATATGCAGAGCATGATGATTTTGAAAAATTCATTGAAGATTATAGTCGTTCTATTATGTATATGGAGTCTTTAGGTATTAACTTGAACTTAGCACCAGTTGCTGACGTTTATATTAATTCCAAAAATGAAGTGCTGAAAGATCGTTGTTTTGGTACAACACCTGCTCAGGTTTCACTTTTTGTCGAAGCGGCAATAGGAGTAGCTAAAAAATCCAGTATGCTTTCATGTTTGAAACATTTCCCCGGTTTAGGTAGTGTAGAAATTGACCCGCACAAGCAAACTTCAATAGCAGATTTCGATAAAATTATTTGGAATCAAAGAGAAAAAATACCGTTTGATGCCGGTGTAAAAAAAGGTGCTGAATTTATTATGACTACTCATATTAAGCTTCCACAAATAGATAATGAAATTGTTACTGCCTCTAAAAAAATTATTGATGAACTTATTAGAGAAAATCTTTCTTTTGATGGATTAGTTATTACCGATGATTTATGTATGGAAGGGGCTAATGAAATTGGTGATTATGGAGAAAGAGCTGTAAAAGCATTTAATGCCGGTCATGATATTCTTTTGTTTGGTCAAAAATTTGAAATTGCAATTGAAGCTTATGAGCATTTTGTTAATGCTGTTGAACGAGGTGAAATTTCCGAACAAAGATTAGATGATGCCTTGAGTAGAATTTCAGGTACAAAGTTCAAACTTGAAAGATCAGTAATGAATTAGTTATTATGATGTGTTATGAAATTATCAAAATTAATAGAGAGAAAAAGTCTAACAGTTTTGGGCTTAAATTCAGGTACATCGGCAGATAGTCTTGATATGGCTGTTGTAAAAATAGGTCGGGCAGGGGCTAAAAAAACAATCAAAATCTTAAAACATTCAGAAGTAAAATATCCCAAAAGTTTAAAAAGGAAAATGGATGATATTATTAATTCTGATATTATTACTTTTACGGAATTTATTTCTTTGAATAATAGTTTGGGCAAATTTTTTGGTAAGTCTTCAAAAAAATATATTGATAAACTTAAAAATGATAAAATCAATATTGACCTTATAGCATCCCATGGTCAAACAATTGCTCATTTTCCTGAAATGATTAATATTAACAAAAAAAAGCAATCCGGAACCCTTCAAATTGGTGCTCTTAGTGAAATTTCCGTTCAGACCGGAAAAATAACAGTCGGTAATTTCCGTCAAACTGATATAGCTTTGGGAAACGAAGGTGCCCCTATTACAGTTGAGGCTATGAAACAGCTATTAGAAAGTGAAAATAAGCCAATCATAATTGTTAACATTGGCGGGATATCAAACTTCTTTTATTTCCCATCACATGATAATAAACTAATTGCTCAAGCAGGAGATTGCGGTCCAGGTAATTCGCTAACTGATATTTTAACTCAAAAATTGTATAACAAGCCATTTGATAAATTAGGTGAAATTGCTAAAACGGGAGAAATTTCTTCCAGACTGCTTCTGCTTTTGATAAAAAACTCTCAATTGTTAGTAAACTCTATTTCTACTGGAAAAGAAGTTTATGGTGAAAAACTATCCAAGCAGATATTAGATTATTCAAAGCAATTAAGCCTTAAGAATCAGGATATTTTGGCTTCTGTCGGTGAATTTACAGCTCAGATGATTGCTAAGAAATTAATTCCTCTTCTGAAATCAGATGAAAATCTTCTAAAATTATATTTGACCGGAGGGGGAAGAAAAAATAAGTTCTTTATAGATAGAATTGAAGCAAATTTGAAAGGTATTAAAGTAGAGCCGATTGAAAAAATTGGTTTGTGTGGAGATTCAATCGAAGCGGTTTCTTATGCCATAATGGGAGAAACCTCTATTAGGTCAGAACCTATGAAAACAGTTTTTATTAAAGGTAAACAGCAAAAGATTTTACCAGTATTGGGAGAGATTGTTCAACCTCCGGTTATAATTCAACCCTCGGTTGTAATGCGATGAATAAGAGACCAATAAAAATAATGCATAACCAAATGAGCAAACGAAGTTTGTTTAAGCTAATAGTCAAAATTGGAATTGGTATTCTTCTGATGGTCTTTGCTTTTAGTTGTGCTCGTATTCCCGGGCTAAAAGAGGAAGTGTCAGGTCCGGTTATAAAAGTTCCCTTTGTGAGAGTTCTAATTGATGATTCCCAATCAAAGATAAATATCGGTAGTAAAGGTTCTTTTGCTGTGGAATGTCTTGATGACGGTCACCAGAATGTTGTATATGCTAATAAATCTGTGAAAGTGGAAAATATCAAAGGAAATTTAGTTGTCAAAAATAAAAAAGGACAGCTTATAAATCAAAACTTGGATGAAGTTAATATTATTCCCAGAGGGAATGATAAGCATCTCTATTATAATAAAAAACCATATCGGGGTATAGTGAAATTGATTCCTGCGGGTAATAATTTGAGTGTTATCAATATTCTATATATGGAAGATTACCTTCGGGGAGTTGTTCCGCCTGAGATAGGAAAACGAAGCAAAGATGAAATAGAAGCTGTCAAAGCTCAGGCGATAGCCGCAAGAACTTATGCAATGGCACATTTAAAACAATATCCGGATGAACAATATGATATGCGTTCCAGTATAATTGATCAGGTTTATGAAGGAATAAAAGTTGAACAAAAATTAACAAACAAGGCAATCAATGCAACTGCAGGGGATGTCATTACTTACCATGATGATTTTATAAATGCGTATTATCATTCGACCTGTGGGGGGATGACCGATGATATTGAGGATGTTTGGGATAGAAAGGAAATTCCGTATTTGAAAGCGGTCTCAGATAGTTCTGCATGTTCTTGGTCAAAATATTATAACTGGGAAGAAATATTTACCGAAAAACAACTTCGTAATCGGATTGAACAATATTTGTCAAGTGATCGCGGCAGGGATATGAGAATAGGTAAAATTAAGGATATTGTAATAGTTGAGACTTCACCCGGAGGCAGAATTGCAAAGTTAGTCATTGAAACAAATAATGACAGATTCTTTTTTAAGAAGGATAGGATAAGATGGGTGTTTGGCAGAACATCAAACCCTGATTTGATATTGCCATCGAATAGATTTAAAGTTAATCTACGACGGAATTCAAATGGTAAAATTGAAAAAATAATTTTAACAGGTAGTGGGTACGGACATGGAGTAGGAATGTGTCAATGTGGAGCGATTGGATTAGCTCGGGTAGGATGGAATTGTAATCAAATTTTAAAACATTATTACAAGAATGTTGAAATAAAACAAATATATTAATGAAAAAAATGAATTTACATTTATATGGGAAATTAATATTAATTCCAATATTAATATTGCTGATTTGCACAGGAGTTGCAGAATCCGCACCTACAAAATATCTGTTTGGTATAAAGGGTGGTTTTTCCACTCTAACCGGAGGGGAAACAGGGAAGTTTCCGCTTCAAATTTCTTACGGTTTTTATGCTGGTTACAGGCCATCAACAAAATGGACAATCTTTTTTGATTACTCACAGTTAAATTTGAAAAATGATACTTTGGCTGCTTCATCTTTCTCTTTTGCTCGAGAAGATTCTCGTTCTGACAGAAAATGGATTGCAAAAAGAATTTGCTTTGGAGTAATTCACCCATTTATGCAGTTAGGTGGGGTAGTTGATTTGAGTATAGGCTTTAATGCAGGTATGATGAACTGGAAGATGGTAAATCCAACTACTGATTATCTGTTGGAGTCGATCGGGGGCAGAAATCAAAGAGTTGATTTTGATGCTTCTGAATTATTTATTGGCGCAAGTGGCGGGATTACTCTTAAACTCTCCGAGAAAGTTAATTTTAATTCTATTCTTAATTTGGATTACCTTACCGGAGCGGGTGCCGAATTTTCTGATTCGGTAATTTCTGTACGGGATAAAATGGTATATAGCTTTTCAGTATCATTGTCAGTTGGATTTGGGAGCTCAACCAGAGATAAATTCAGTCAATGGACACCGGAATATAGCAAACCGATAAAGAAAAAAGATTCTGCAGATTCGGATGAAGACGGTGTTTCTGATAAAGATGATAAATGCATTAATACTCCTCCGGGTGCAACCGTAGATAGAAACGGGTGTCCTGTTGATTCTGATGGAGATGGAGTATTTGATGGCAGGGATGATTGTCCTAACACAGACAGGAAGGCATCTGGGAAAGTTGATATCCACGGCTGTCCGATTGACCGTGATTTTGATGGCATACCGGACTATCTTGATAATTGCCCTGATAATCAAATTGGCGCCTGGGTTGACCAATACGGTTGTCCGATTGACAGCGATGCTGATGGGGTCCCTGATGGATTGGATGATTGCCCATATACACTGGTCGGGGTTGATGTTGATAGAAATGGGTGTCTGGATTTATCTATGTTCTCTAAACCGATGGTTTTAAATATTCAATATGTATCCGGTTCTTATGAAATAGATTTTAATACCAAAGAAAAACTTAAACGATTAGCCAGATTGCTCAATTTTGTCAAAGATGTCAAATTGGACATTAATGGTTATACTGATAATATTGGAACAATCAAAGCTAATCGTGATATTTCTTTAAAAAGAGCTAACAGAGTAAGAGATTATCTTGTTCTGCAAGGTGTATCTTCCGATAGAATTAAGCCGTTTGGCAAGGGAGAAACAAATTTTGTAGCATCTAACGATGTCGCTTCCGGTAGAGAGAAAAACCGAAGAGTGGAAATAATATTTTATAAATAATTTACTACTGGAGATAACTTGGATAGACATTTTTACCATAACCCACACTTGAATGAACGACGTAACAATACTTATGCTGTTGTTATTTATTTGCCGTTACAGCTCGATAAGATAATTTATCCGTTAAGAGAAAGATTTGATCCGGATTATAATCTGGTTGATTCTCATATTACTCTTGTTTTACCATTTGATTCTGAGAAGTCATTGGATGAGATGGCAGTTATGATAAAATCGGAATTAGATGCCTTTGCACCGTTTAAGATTAAGATGGGTTCGATTGCTGATTTTTATCCTGAAGCACCAGTAATATATTGGGAAATGTTAAAAAATGAAATAATAGAGGAATTGTATAAAAATCTTAATAAGCGATTAGGGATTGAAATCAGACACGATTACAAGCCACATGTTACAATTGCCAGAGAAATTTCAAATCATCGAAAAATATTTGTGAAAGATATAATTGCTTCATGTTTATCTCAGGAGACTCTTTACGTTGAGGATGTTGATTTGATTACTCCCCTTAGCGACCGGAAATGGGTTTCTGTAAGAAGATTTAAATTAACTGACAATTAGAGGAAAATTATGTAAAAAAAAGACCGCAATTTGCGGTCTTTTTTTATAGATTGAAAATTTTATTTGCCTTTAGTTTCTTCTACAAGCGGATGAGCTGTACCAAGGGCTTTTTTAAGGTCAAATTCTTTATAATTAGCATTGCCTTCTTTAGTATGGCATTTGACACATATTGTTGTATCAGGATAAATCAAACCGGCTTCAATAGCCATTTTTTTATATGTTTCAGGATCTGCAGCCCATTTTTTCTTACTCATTATTTTGGGTGATTTGTAATCAGAACCAGCACCATGACAAGCTTCGCAAGAAACACCTTCAATAAGGACACCTTTTTTATCAATGCCTGTTGTATGGCAGGCAACACACTTTTCGTTTTTCTTTTCTTCGTCAGAAAGAATATCAAAAGCCTTAGCATGTTTTGTCTCTAACCATGATGCATGAACATCTTTATGACACATTTTGCATTTTTTTGTTCCAACATATTTATGTGCATCTTCTTCCGCAAAAACGGAGACCGTCATAAAAGCTGTTAAGATTGAGATAATCAAAACGATTGCAGTTAATTTTTTCATTTCA